>NZ_DATCRD010000283.1:0-24494 GCF_036569185.1 Chitinophaga sp. | reverse complement strand
AGGAACTGCAGGGCCTTGTAGCCACTTTTGAACGCTTCAATTATGTGATCAAATACATCTTTGCCGAAGAACCGGAAGAAGAAGTGCTGAAGAAAAACTACGACCTGCTGATGAACTACATCGGCATGTAACGCGGATTTTGTCTGACTCAGGATTACGATGATTATACTGATTAATTTGATTGATTATATTTGATTTTAAAGGATTCGGGGAGATAGAAGCGAAACTCGCTTCTATCTCCCCGAATCCTTTAAATCTTTTAAAATCAAAAAAATAAAATCCGGTTAATCAGTATAATCATCGTAATCCTGAGTCAGACAAAATCCGCGTAAGACAAAATCCGCTATATTTGGGTATTGTCAACGCTTTTAAAATATTTCAAGGACCTACATGCTGAGATGCTGTTACTACCTGCTGGCCCTCGTATGCCTGTTGGGGATGGTGATACCGGAAAATGCTGAAGGCCAGTCGGCGCCCGTAACGGATACCAGCTACCTGGTAGTGCGTAATATCCTTGTTTCCGGTAATAAGAAAACCCGGACTTCTATCATCCTCCGGGAAATAAGCACAGTGCCGGGAGATACCATCTATCTCCGGGATCTTGCCAATACCCTTGAAGAAAGACGTAAACAACTGCTCAATACCTCCCTGTTCCTCAATGTTACCGCTAACGTTAAAAACTGGACCGGCAATGAAGCCGATCTGGTATTTGAAGTATGGGAACGCTGGTACACCTTTGCCTACCCCATTTTTAAACTGGCAGACCGTAACTTCAACCAGTGGTGGGTGGAAAAGAACCACAGTCTTAGCCGTATTAATATAGGGGTAAGCGGTACCCAGGAAAACCTGACCGGACGCAACGATGAACTGAACGCTGCCTTACAGTTTGGTTATACTCAACGGTTTGCATTGCAGTATAATGTCCCTTATATCGATAAACACTTCCGTCACGGCCTCGGCATCATCGCTTCCTATAACCGTAACCGTGAGGTGAACGACAGCACCAGTAACAACAAACAGCAGTTTTTCCGGAAAGATGAATTCCTGCGGCAGGTATATGTTATAGGGCTCAACTACAGCTATCGCAGGGCCATTAATACCCGGCACCAGGTGTTTGTAAACTACAATTATGAGAAAATAGCGGATTCAGTAGCTATCCTCAATCCCAACTATCTCGGGAAAGGCCGCACCAATGTACGTTTCGTCGATATCACCTACCGCCTTACCTATATTAAGGCAGATAGCTGGGTATATCCCCTTAAGGGATTCCGGTTACAGGCGGAAGTGGGCAAAAAAGGAATAGGGCCATGGAATGATGTGGATGATGTGCATTTCCGCCTCAATATGGCCAAATACTGGCAGCTGCGGCCCAAAACCTTTGCTGCGCTAGGCATCCGCAGCGCGGCAAAATTTTCTAACGAGCAACCTTATATTAACCAGCAGGCGCTGGGCTACAGGGATGATTACCTGCGTGGACTGGAATATTATGTAATAGACGGTACCAGCTTCGCCATTCTCAAATCCACCCTCCGGCAGGAACTGGTTTCTTTCAAAGTAAAACTGCCCATTGTTCCGAAAAAATTTAATACCGTTCCGGTGCGCATCTTCGCCAAAGCCTTTGGCGACGGCGGTTACGCCTATAATAAGTTTCCCGGCAACAGCTTCCTCAATAACCGCTTCCTTTACACCGGCGGAGTTGGGCTCGACATTGTATCCTTCTATGATACCTGCCTGCGGATCGAATACAGCTTTAACCAGTTAGGGCAAAAAGGACTATTTTTACACACGAGCGTGGATATGTAGGTCTTCAGAGCCGATCGTTAAAAGCTTAAAAAATTATGCAGGTAGCACTTTATAGCAGGGGATTTATTACAGAAGATATTTCAAACATCCGCTTATTGCTGGAGGAATTAAAGCGGGCAGAGATAACCGCCATCATTTACGAGCCTTTTTATTATACCCTGCAGCAACATATTCCTTTCGACAACGTACCAACGCTGTTTTCCTGCGCGGAAGACCTGCCGGGTAAAATCGACTTCCTGGTGAGCCTGGGCGGAGATGGTACCCTGCTGGATACTGTTTGTTATGTGCGGGATACCAATATCCCCGTAATAGGGATCAATTTCGGCCGCCTCGGTTTCCTGGCCAGTATTGGTAAAGATGAGATCCATGCACTGGTACAGGCGCTGCTGCACCGCACCTACGTGGTAGACCAGCGTTCATTGCTCCATCTCGACGCCAATGTTCCCTTGTTCGGCGATGTACCTTACGCCCTCAATGAATTTACGATCCATAAAAAGGATACCTCGGCAATGGTAAAGATCCATACTTACCTGAACGGGGAATTCCTGAACACCTACTGGGCAGACGGGCTGATTGTAGCCACCCCTACCGGGTCTACAGGTTATTCCCTCAGCTGTGGCGGGCCTATCGTGTTCCCGGATGCAGGCAATTTTGTGATCACTCCTGTAGCGCCTCATAACCTGAATGTAAGGCCCATTATTGTGCCTAATGACAACATCATTTCCTTTGAGGTGGAAGGCCGCAGCGACCAGTTTCTCTGTACGCTCGACAGCCGTATGGAAACCATCGATAACCGGGTACAGCTGGCTATCAAAAAAGAACAGTTTAAACTGAGCCTGCTCAGGCTGGACGACAGTAACTTCCTGCACACCCTTCGTAACAAACTACTCTGGGGAATTGATGCCCGGAATATGATTAAAATATAGAATTGTAAAGTATATTGTTATATTTACAAATATATTGCCTGCTGATTGTAATGTAAATTATGCCCCGTGAAGCATGCATCCGCTAAATAAGTAAGCATAATCATCAGCTATACATTAAATAAATACGGCATTTTAGCGTTTAAGTAGAACTGATTTATGCTGAAACCTTTTTTATATTCCCAATACATCGTTTTTTTATTGCTGGTATCGGCAGGTTGTTTGTTTGCCGGGCGTGCTGCTGCGCAGAATGAACTGGAATATGTGGGGGAACTGGGCTTTTCTGTGGGAGGAGCGCAGTATTTCGGAGACCTGAATACCCGGGGCGCTTTAAACACCCTGAAGCCTGCCGTGGGCATTTACTACCGTAAGTACATGAACGATTATGTAGGCCTTCGCGCTCATGCCCGGTTTATGCAGCTGGGCTATTCCGACGTGTATAGCAAGAATGAGTTCCAGCAACGGCGGAACCTCAGTTTCAATACTAATTTGTTTGAGCTGTCGCTCCAGGGGGATTTTAATTTTTTCCGCTTTGAGCCCGGCAGCTTGTATGAGCGTTTCTCGCCTTACCTGACCGGAGGGGCCAGTATTTTCCATTATAACCCGTATGCTTATCTTGACGGGGTTAAATATTTTTTGCAGCCCCTGGGCACAGAAGGGCAGGGAACGGCCCTGTATCCTGAAAGAAAGCCTTATAGCCTGGTTTCCTATGCCTGGCTGATCGGGGGCGGTTTTAAGTATAATATTTCCAAAAAGGTGAATGTGGGCCTGGAGGCACTGTACCGGTTCACGCAAACGGATTACCTGGATGATGTAAGTACTACTTATGCCGGCCCGGCGGCCTTTCCGGCCCTTCCAAACGGACAACCCACTGTAGCGGCGCAGCTGCAGGACAGGTCCTCTGTAAAGGGTAGCCCGATCGGGGTGATGGGGCGGCAGCGGGGAAACAGCCGGGATAAGGACCAGTTTGTTACCATTGAGTTAACGATCAGCATTCTTTTCACCTCTTACAACTGTAAATTTTAAAATAAAAAATACTTTCTGCGGGCGGGCTTTCTGTACCTGCCAACCGCCATGATAAGTCTCCGAATTTGCTAAAATCCCCACTGGTATTGATTTCGCTGTTAAAACTACGTTAAAACACCTTCTCAGGCTTTGCCAAAAAAGTCATTACTCTATTTTTGTATCTTTGCACCCTTTTAGTAGATCTGTTATAATCTGTTATAATACGCCTGACACAAATGAGCTTGAAGGAAAAATTGGACTTACAACGGTTGCCGCGCCATATAGCCATTATTATGGACGGGAACGGCCGTTGGGCAAAGGAGCGGGGACAAGACAGGCTGTACGGGCACCACGAAGGGGTGGAAAGTGTGCGTAACATAGTGACGACCTGTGCAGAACTGGGGATAGGTTATCTGACCCTATACGCGTTTTCTACCGAAAACTGGGACCGCCCCGTTTATGAAGTTAATGGCATCATGGAACTACTCGTAAACACTATCCGCATGGAAGTGAATACGTTATCAAAAAATAATATCCGGCTGAGCGTAATTGGCGACATGGAAATGCTGCCTCCCCAATGCCAGCGGGAAATGGAAGAGGCCATTGCCCTAACCAGCCAGAATACCGGCCTCAATCTCATTATGGCTCTTAGCTACAGTGCAAGGTGGGAAATCGTGAATGCAGCCAGGAAAATAGCCCTGGATGTGAAAAATGGAGCCCTGGACCCGGTAGCTGTGACGCCTGAGATATGGGAAAAATATCTCTGTACAGCCGGCCTGCCGGACCCTGAATTAATGATTCGTACCAGTGGAGAATGCAGGATCAGTAACTTCCTACTATATCAGCTGGCCTATGCGGAACTGTATTTTACAGATACCCGGTGGCCGGACTTCCGCAATGAACATCTTTACCAAGCCATCTTAAATTACCAAACCAGAGAACGGCGCTTTGGCAAAACAAGCGAACAAATTCAGCAGAATGAAGAAATTATTTCCTAAGGGCCTTCTGGCTATAGCATTATGTTGCAGTGCAGGCATTCGTGTATCCGCTCAGCAAAAAGATACCGTGCCTCCTACGCAGCCTCCTGCTAATCCGCCGGCCGTTTCTCCTATTAACACAGGCGTCCCGCAACAGTATGAAATTGCCGAGATTACGGTTGCCGGTACCCAATACCTGGATAAATCACTGCTGTTGTCGCTCTCCGGCCTCAATGTCGGTGATAAAGTTACTTATCCTGGTGGCGACCAGTTCACAAAGGCAATCCAGAGCTTATGGTCACAAAGGCTCTTTGCCGACGTAACCATTTATGTTACCAAAATAGAAGACAATAAAATCTGGCTGGAAATAGGACTAACGGAAATGCCCCGTATGTCTACATTCGCTTTTAAGGGAATCAAAAAAACAGAAGCAGATGATATTACCACCAAGGCCGGTTTGCGTAAGGGAAATGTGATCACACAAGCCCTGAAACAAAACGTGATTGGTGTTGTACATAAATTTTATGCAGATAAAGGATTTGGAAATGCTACTGTTAAGATCGAGGAAAGAAGCGATACCGGGCAGGTAAACTCCAAACACCTCATCTTTAATGTTACCAAAGGCAGTAAAGTACGTATCCAGGATATCAATATCGTAGGGAATGAAAATATAGCCGACGCCAAGATCAAAAAGAAGATGAAAGGGACCAAGGAAAAATCCCGTTTCACCCTTCACCCGGATAATGAACATGTATATGTAGACTCCCTGGCTCACCCGGACGATTTCTGGCAAACCTATGGCTTCCTGCAGCCTACCCGCGCATTCGAGAAACTGGACCCTTATTTCCGCTTTAAGCTGTTCAGCTCTGCCAAGTTCAACGAAAACAAATACCTCGAAGATAAAGGTAAAGTGATAGGTCTCTATAACTCCAGGGGTTACCGTGATGCGGTGATCGTAAGAGACACCACTTACAAAACCCGTTCACAGAACCTGAATGTGGATATGCAGATCTCCGAGGGTAAAAAATATTATTTCGGTGATATTACCTGGAAAGGAAACACCCGTTATTCAGACTCCGTACTGACCCGTATCCTGGGTATCAAAAAAGGAGATATCTATAACCTGGAACTGCTGGAAAAAAGGATTGGTAAGCAAATGTCGCAGGAAGGCGGCGATATCAGCGGCTATTACATGGACTATGGTTACCTGTTCTTCCAGATCGACCCGGTGGAAATCGGCATTCGTGGCGATACCATCGATTACGAGATCCGTTTGCGTGAAGGGCCGCAGGCTACCATCAAGGAAGTTCGTATAGCCGGTAACGAAAAAACCAACGAACACGTTATCCGTCGTGAGCTCCGCACTATTCCGGGTGAAAAGTTCAGTCGCCAGGACCTGATCCGTTCCAACCGTGAAATTGCCAACCTCGGCTTCTTCAACCCGGAAAAGATCGGTATGAACCCCGTGCCAAACGTACAGGATGGTACCGTGGACATTGATTATACCGTGGAAGAAAAGGCGAACGACCAGCTGGAACTGTCTGCCGGTTGGGGTGGCTATATCGGTTTAACCGGTACGCTCGGTGTTACGTTCAATAACTTCTCTCTGCGTAATATTTTCAGAAAAGAAACCTGGGATCCGCTGCCAAGTGGCGATGGGCAGAAGCTGTCTGTTCGTGTATCCTCCAACGGTAAGGCTTACCGCTCTTACAATTTCTCTTTCACCGAGCCATGGCTGGGTGGTAAGAAAAGGAACCAGTTTTCTGTAAGCCTTTACAGCAGTTACCAGAATCCTTACGCCTATAACGATTATTACAGGCTTCCGGGTGATACCACCAGGTCAACAGATGGTCACTTCAAAGTATTGGGAGCTTCCGTATCATTGGGTAAGCAGCTGAAATGGCCGGACGACTATTTCACCCTGATCTATTCTGTGAACTACCAGCAGTATAAGCTGAAGAACTATAACTACTTTGGTATTCCGGGTTTTGAAAGCGGTACTTCCAATAACGTGAACATTAAACTCACGCTGTCCCGTTCTTCTGTGGACCAGCAGATCTTCCCGCGCAGTGGTTCCAACTTCATGGTATCTGCACAGTATACGCCGCCATACTCCCTGTTTAATCCTGACAAGGATTACTCCAAGGAGCCGGCATCCGAGCAGTTTAAGTTCATTGAGTACCAGAAATACCGCTTCAATGCAGAGTGGTATGTGCCTTTGAGCCGCCCGATGGGTAGTGACAACAAAACCTTTGTATTGAAAGTAGCCGCAAAATTTGGTTACATTGGGCGCTACAACAACCGTACAACCCTGTCGCCTTTTGGCCGGTTTGAAATGGGTGGTGATGGTTTGAGCAACTTTGCGATCTACGACCGTGATATCATCTCCCAGAGAGGTTACCCGGTGTATTATACCTCCGATCCGAGCATCAATCCTGAAAACGGTCAGCCTGCCAACTATTCCGGCTTCACCGTATTTAATAAATATGTGATGGAACTGCGGTATCCGTTCAGTTTGAATCCCAGCTCCACCATTTTTGGTCTGGCCTTCCTGGAAGCAGCCAACGGTTACAAGGACCTGAATGAATACAATCCTTTCAGGTTACGCCGTTCCGCTGGTATCGGTATGCGTTTTTACCTGCCGATGTTTGGATTGCTCGGATTTGATTATGGTATCGGGTTTGACCGTCTCCAGCCGGGTGGTGGTTTGAAAGATGCTGCTAAGTTTACGTTTATGCTTGGCTTCGAACCAGAATAATGTGGAAAATAATTATATATTGCAAGTTTAACCGTCACTAGGTTTTGCGAAAAAATTATTGTAGCATGAAAAAATTATTTATTACAGCCGCTATTGTGCTGGCTTTGGGCGGTGCAGCAAGTGCACAGCGCTATTGCGTGATAGATACAAAATATATCCTGGAAAGCATCCCGGAATACAAGGAGTCGCAGAAGAAACTGGATGCAGTAGCAGAACAATGGCAGAAAGAGATTGACGCCAAGTTCCAGGAAGTGGATAAGATGTATAAGTCTTACCAGGCAGAACAGGTGATGCTTACAGAAGAACTGAAGCGTAAAAGGGAGGATGAAATAGTGGCCCGTGAAAAAGAGGCAAAGGATTTGCAGAAGAAGCGTTTCGGTTACGAAGGCGATCTTTTCAAGAAAAGGGAAGAACTGGTAAAGCCTATCCAGGACAGGATCTACAATGCTGTGCAAAAGCTTTCTGCCAGCAGGATGTATGATTTTGTACTAGATAAGGCTGCAGGCGCCACCGTTATATTTTCTGATCCCAAACTGGATAAAAGCGAAGAAATTCTGAAATCTTTGGGTGTAAAGAAGTAACTCTGTACCTATTTTTTAACTATAAGTATTAAAATTTTTTTAAACACAGACAACATCATGAAGAAGTACGTAATTATTGCTTTTGTGGCGGTTACCGGTTTGTTCAGCGTGAATGCAATGGCACAATCCAAAGTAGCGCATATCAATGCACAGGCACTGGTAGCCAGCATGCCGGAAGCCAAGAAGGCAGAAACTGATCTGCAAACTTTTGCACAGGGACTGGAAGGTGATGGGAAAGCACTGGTAGATGAGTATACGAAGAAAATGAAAGAATTCGATGATAAAGCGGCTACTATGACCGACAATATGAAGGAAATCAAAGGTCGTGAAATCCAGGATGCCCAGAAACGTATCCAGGATTACCGTGAAGGCGCTGAACAGAAAGTACAGGCTAAACAGCAGGAACTGCTGAAACCCATCTACGATAAAGCCCGTAAGGCCATTGAAGATGTGGCAAAAGAAAAAGGTTACAACTATGTAATCGACAGTTCTGCCGGTATGCTGCTGGTGTCCCCGGCTGCAGACGATATCCTGGCTGCTGTAAAAACTAAACTGGGTATTAAATAATTAATATTCCTAATATTAAAAGTGGAATGTGGTGAAAACTGCATTCCACTTTTACATTTAAGAATTAGGATTTTAATTTGCTTTTCAAAAATTTTCTGCTACCTTTGCCTTCCGTTTTAAAAAATACAATCCTTTAATCCGGGAGTTTTAGTATAGTACAGGTAAAAACAAAAAAAAGAAATGAAACGTACTTTTCAACCGCATAACAGACGCAGAAAGAGCGTTCACGGCTTCAGAAAGAGAATGGAAACTGCTAATGGCCGTAAGGTATTGGCTTCCCGCAGAGCAAAAGGTCGTAAGAAGCTGACTGTTTCTGACGAGCGTAAGCTGAAATAATTAGTAGCTAAATACTATTTGCCATAAAAACTTATTCTTTTAGCAAGGAAGAAAGGTTAAAAAGCAGAAAACTTATTGAAACGCTTTTTCGTGAAGGAAAAGCGTTTTCTGTTTTTCCCTACCGGGTTGTTTATATGCCGCTGAAAGAAGCGGGTAAATATCCCGTGCAGGTAGGCTTTAGCGCTACTACCCGCCGGTTTCCCCATGCGGTAGACCGGAACCGCATCAAACGCCTGGGCCGCGAAGCCTGGCGCCTGCAGAAGCAGGAACTGTACGACCATCTCCGGTCGGAATCAAGACAGCTCGCTGTTTTCCTCATCTATACCGATAAAAAAATCGCTGATTTTTCTACCCTGAAAGACAAAATTTCGGTAATTTTAAAGAAGCTGCAAACCAGCGTTTAGCACCCGCAGTTAGCTTTGGCTGATGGCAGCGAAACCGGCATTCAACATTCTGTTGTATGGCCGCTATTTTTTTACTGGCTAAAAGCTGCTTATGAACCGTGTTGTGCGCTGGCTTAGTTTTCCTTTTATCTTCCTGATAAAAATTTACCAATGGTTTATCTCGCCCCTCCTGGGCAGTAAATGCCGTTATACGCCCACCTGCTCACAATACGGGCTGGAAGCATTTAAAAAATATGGACTGTTTAAAGGTGGCTATCTCACCATAAAGCGTATCTTGTCCTGCCACCCCTGGGGTGGGCATGGATATGACCCGGTGCCATAACCATCAACATTGCCAACTAACATCATTCATCTTATACACTCGTTGCATGCGTGCATTTTTCAATAAAAGAAAGAAACTGGCAGCAGCACTGCTGCTGATCATCGCCACCGCAGGGATCTTCGCTTTCAATGAAAACGATAAATACTTCCAGATAGCCAAAAACCTGGACATATTTGCCGCTTTCTACCGGGAGCTGAATACTTACTATGTAGATGACCTGCCTCCCGAAAAAGTGATGCGGAAAGGCATTGAGGCCATGCTGGAAGAAACAGACCCCTTTACCGATTTTGTTTCCGAAGAAAACCTGGATGATCTTAAATTCATGGCCACCGGCAAGTACGGTGGGGTAGGCGCTTCCATCAATACCAACGGCGAATGGACCGCCATTACCGATGTGTATGAAGGCAGCCCCATGGACAGGGCCGGCGTAAAACCAGGCGATATCATTGTAAGCATGGATGGCAAATCCAGCAAAAATGTAGCGCAGGAAGATATTAGCCGGCAGCTGAAAGGCGCAGCAGGCACCCCGCTGGATATGGTGTTCCGCAACCCGGTAACCGGCGTGGAAACCCCTAAAAAGATCATCCGTGAAGAGATTAATGTAAAAGCGGTAAGCTATGCCGGCATTGTGAAAAATGATATCGGCTATATCAAAATGACCCAGTTCACTGAAAACAGCGGCGCTATGGTACGCCAGGCGGTGGAACAGCTGAAACGGTCTAACCCCGCCTTAAAGGGAATGATACTGGACCTGCGCGGCAACCCCGGCGGATTACTGGATGAAGCCGTTGTAGTGGCCAATATTTTTGTTGATAAGAATAAACTCATTGTAAGTACCAAAGGAAAAGTAAAGAACTGGGACCGCAACTATGAAACCACGGAGCAACCGGTGGATCTTCATATCCCGCTGGCGGTGCTTACCAATCACTCCTCTGCTTCCGCCGCTGAAATAGTGGCCGGCAGCATCCAGGACCTCGATCGCGGACTGGTAATAGGACAACGCTCTTACGGAAAAGGACTGGTGCAAACCACCCGTCAGCTGCCCTATAATACCAAACTGAAAGTAACTACCGCTAAATACTATACGCCAAGCGGCCGCTGTATCCAGGCTATCGATTATTCGCATCGTAATGATGATGGCAGTGTAGACTATGTACCGGATTCCCTGCGTAAATCATTTACTACCACAGGTGGCCGCGCTGTAAAAGATGGCGGCGGTATTGAACCGGATGCAAAGGTGGACCCTACCTACATCAGCCAGGTGGCTATCACCCTGCTGCGTAAACAATTCATCTTTGATTATGCTACCAGCTATTATTATAATCATCCGAAAATAGCCGCTGCAGGGTCTTTCGCCCTTTCGGAAAGCGACTTCGAAGATTTTGAGCGTTATCTCGATAACAAAGATTACAGCTATAAAACACGTAGCGAGGAAGCGCTCGACTCTTTCAAAAGCACGGCGAAAAAAGAGAAATACTATGATGCCATTGCCAAAGAGCTGGAAACACTGGAAACAAAAATGAAGCACGATAAAAAACAGGACCTGCTGAAGAATAAAACAGAGATAAAAAGATTACTGGAAGAAGAGATCGTAAACCGGTATTACCTGCAGAGAGGCCGTATTATCAGGTCGCTGGAATGGGACAACGAGGTAAACACTGCGGCTGATTTACTGCACAACCCTTCAAAATACAAACAACTGCTTACCGCAGCAAAGTAATAGCCCGATTCCCCGGCATCAGTTATTTTCAATAAAGCCTGCAAATAGACCCCGGCCGCGCCGGGATTTGTTTGCAGGCTTTATTGTTCTCCTCATATAAATTATGAATTCCGGGAGAATAATTATATTTTGAGAGTTCCAGTGAATAATAAACTTATATCATTTCTCAAATTAAATGGGTTATCATGCCAGTAAATTCCAATGAAGACTCTCGCCGGAGTTTCATCAGTAAATTTGCAAAAGGAGTAGTAGGCGCATCATTGCTACCCAATATCCTGACCGCAGCTGACAAACAAAGAAACATCCAGTCACTTTCCCGCCTGAAAGAAAAATACAGTGCCAACGACCAGATACAGATAGCGCTGATAGGCGCCGGTGGTATGGGAACAGCAGATGCCAATACGGCGATCACTGTGCCCGGTGTAAAGCTGATAGCCGCCTGTGATCTATACGATGGCCGTTTGGCGGATGCAAAAAAGAAATGGGGTAATGATATTTACACTACCCGCAGCTACCAGGAGATCCTGGATAGAAAAGATATTGATGCAGTGATCATTGCTGTGCCGGATTTCTGGCATAAGGATATTTCCGTAGCAGCCATGAACAAAGGCAAATCCGTTTACTGCGAAAAGCCAATGGTACACGATATCAGCGAGGGCCCCGCAGTAGTGGAAGCACAGCAACGTAATGGAAAAGTGGTATACCAGGTGGGCAGCCAGGGTATGAGCTCACTGGGTAATGAAAAAGCCAGGCAGCTCCTGAAAGATGGCGCCATTGGTAAACTGAACTATGCAGAAGGTTTCTGGGCGCGTATGTCGCCCACCGGCGCCTGGCAGTATCCTATTCCGGCGGATGCTTCTACCAAAACGGTTGACTGGACCGCTTATCTCAAAAATGCACCCAAACGTGATTTTGACCCGCTGCGTTTCTTCCGCTGGCGTAATTACAAAGACTATGGCACCGGTGTTTCCGGCGACCTGTTTGTTCACCTGTTTTCCAGCCTGCACCTGGTAACCGGTTCCCTGGGGCCCAATAAAATAATGGCTACCGGCGGCTTGCGTTACTGGAAAGATGGAAGGGAAGTACCTGATATTATGCTGGGTATGTTTGACTACCCGGAAACTGACATACACCCTGCGTTTAACCTGTCGCTCCGCGTAAACTTTGTAGATGGTACCGGTGGTACCAACTACCTCCGTATGGTGGGTAGTGAAGGCTCCATGACGGTGGAGTGGGATAGGGTGACCCTGTTCCGCAACAACGTACAGGTAGATGAAAACGATCCGCTGGCTGCTGCAAATGCCGCCGCTTCCAATAACGGAAAATCGTATGCCTATCACCGTGCGAACATGCTGGATCCTGAAAAGATGATCTATGAAGCAGAGAAGGGTTACAAAGGCGCGCATTTCGATCACTTCTACAACCTGTTCAACGCCATGCGTACCAACGGTAAAGTAGCGGAAGATCCAACCTTTGGATTCCGTGCTGCAGCACCGGCGCTGTTGTGCAATGAAAGCTACTTTGATAACAAGATCATCCACTGGGATCCGAAGAACCTGAAAGTGGTGAACAAGTAATTAAAACCGGGCACCATGATGAAGCACCCTTTGATACCGGCCTTGTCGGTATTCAGTATGGCGGTAATGTCTTGTGGAGGCAGTACCACACACAGCGAAAGAGCCAATGCCGTTGCGGTAGCGGATTCTGTGGTAAGTACAGCGCTTGCTGATTCTACCGGTGCGGTATTAACTGAAGCGGAAAAGGCGGAGGGCTGGCAGTTGTTGTTTAACGGCCATACCCTGGAAGGCTGGCGTACGTATAAAAACAAACCGGCAGATTCCTGGGTAGCGGAGAACGGGATCCTGCATTGCCTGGGGCATAAAACAGACAAGTCGGATGTACGGGGCAACCTGATCACAGATAAGCAGTTCGAAAATTTTGAGTTGACTGCCGACTGGAAGTTATCTCCACAGGGCAATAGCGGCATAATGTATATGGTAACGGAAGAATTTGAAACCCCTCAGCTGAGCGGGCCGGAATACCAGATCATTGATGATAAAAATTTCCCGGAGAAGCTGGAGCCCTGGCAACATACAGGCGCCAACTATGCCATGAATCCGCCTTTGGTGGATGCCGCCAATCCTGTTGGCGAATGGAACACTACAAAGATCATTGTAAACAAGGGTCATGTAGAACATTGGCTGAACGGGAAGAAAACAGCAGACTATGAGTTGTGGACGCCTGAATGGAAGCAGCACAAAGCCGAAGGCAAATGGAAAGATGCCAAAGGTTATGGCCTGTCAAAGAAAGGCCATATTGCTTTACAGGACCACGGCAGCGAAATATGGTTTAAAAACATAAAGATCAAGGAGCTGTAAACAGTTGGTCTAGCTTATAAAAAATCCCGTCAAGGTTTACCTGACGGGATTTTTTTATGCAGTTCAATGGCTTATAAAGCTGCTTCGTAGCGTTTGCTGATAGCGTTCCAGTCGATCACGTTCCAGAATGCTTTCAGGTATTCCGGACGGCGGTTCTGGTATTTCAGGTAGTAAGCATGTTCCCATACGTCTACACCGAGAATAGGGGTGCCTTTTACTTCAGCAACATCCATGAGTGGGTTATCCTGGTTTGGTGTGGAAGAAACTTCCAGTTTGCCATCCTTTACAGTTAACCATGCCCAACCGGAGCCGAAGCGGGTAGCGCCGGCATTGTTGAATTTTTCCTGGAATGCTTCAAAAGAACCAAAAGTGCTGTTGATAGCATCTGCCAGTTTACCGGTTGGAGCACCGCCGGCATTAGGCGCCAGGCTGGTCCAGAAGAAACTGTGATTCCAGTGTCCACCGCCATTGTTTCTTACAGCCGGGCTGATTTTACCGGCATTGGCTACCAGTTCTTCCAGCGATTTGTTCTCATTTTCTGTGCCTGCTACTGCTTTGTTCAGATTGTCTACATAAGCCTGGTGGTGCTTACCATGATGAATTTCCATTGTCAGTTTATCGAAATTCGGCTCTAACGCATCAGTTGCGTAGGGTAAGCTCGGAAGTGTAAATGCCATAACTTAAATTTTTATGGGTTTTAAAATATGATTTCTTGATAGTCGCCAAATTTACTGCCAATCCGTTAAAATTTAGACATTTAATTATTAAGTTAAGGTATACTTACCGGTTGATGCCTGCAATTTGGGGAAATCGGCAGTGGCCGCCTTGATCACATGGAAAATTATTTTATATTTACGGGCACTCAAGAAGTAACTTCAAGTATATTTTCAGGTGTGACTGGTGGTTGTTTACCTGTTGTTTGTTTAAAACTAAATAGTATGCAGACAGGCTCGGACTCGGGGCTACATTTTTCCCTCAATGCCTTACAGAAGGAAAATGAGCATTTAAGAAATCGTATCCATTGGTTGGAGAGCGTTTTACATCATGTACCCGCCATGATTTACAGTTATGATAACAGTACCAAGGCGGTGACCTGGTGTAATGACCGGCTTGCGGAAACGGTTGGATTTTCCGCCGATGAAGTAACGGGAATGGGAATGGAATTTTTCCGGCATATCATGCATCCTGAAGATTTTAAACTGGCTGCGGTTGCGCAGCAATCTTTCATTAACAACAAAGCGCAGTTTGGCGGCCTGGCCCGCATCCGTAAAAAAGGAGAAATAGATTACCGTTGGCTGCTCGGCCTGGAAGTGCCGTTCACGCACGATAAGAACGGGAGGGTAGTGGAGATTATCTGTGCGTTCCTCGACCTTACCAATGCCATTGATACCGATGTACAATTGTCTGAAGCATTGAGCGCTATCATGCGCCGGCAGAATGAAACCCTTTTCAACAAACTGACTCCCCGGGAAAAAGACGTACTGGGCATGGCTGTGAAAGGCCTGAACAACAAGGAAATTGCACAATCGTTGAGCCTTAGCCGTTATACCGTGGAAACCCACCGCAAGAATATCCGCCTGAAACTAAAGGTGCGTAATACCTCGGAACTGGTGGCCATTGCCCGTAAGATCGGGTTCGAGTAAATACACTTTACTGGTAACCAGTGTTTAATAGTAACCGACGCCTGTAAAATACCTGCTAAAAACTGCTGAATATCTTAAAAAATACCCAACATTGGGTATTTTCTTGTTTTTCAAACAAGACTAATTTAGTGCATTAAATATTCAATGTGTTTTTTAAACATCCGGTATGATTACTATCTGAAACAGCCCTATGACTATGATAACTGAGGAAAGAGCATTTGACATCTTACAACTGGAAGAATCTGCAACCGCAGAGGAAATCGTAGCCCGTTACGAAACGCTGAAAGATCAATACAGAAGAATTAAAGATGAAACGGAAGACCTGAGAACGCGGCTGGCTTACCAGTTGAAACAAATAGAACTGGACGACGTATTTATATATTTCAGGAGAAAACAAAGAATATAAAGGACCCCTACCAGTCTTTCGTATCTCCAGGGAAAACTATGCCTGCATCTGCCCCTGTTAGCTTTATTTCGTTATATTTATGCGTCTAAACCCTACCTAAAACACTCAGTCTATGAATGTTATCTTGATCGTTTTTATAGTATTGGCCTTAGTGGTGATACTGTCATCGTTTGTAACCGTACAGCAGGGAAACGTTGCTGTTACTACCATCTTCGGCAAATACAACCGGGTGCTCTTTCCGGGGCTGAACTGGAAAATACCCATTATTGAAAAAGTATTTAAAAGGGTATCCATCCAGAACAGGTCTGTAGAGCTGGAATTCCAGGCCATCACCATTGACCAGGCCAATGTGTATTTCAAAGCTATGTTGCTGTATGCCGTATGGAACCAGGAAGAAGAAACGCTGAAGAACGTGGCGTTCAAATTTATGGATGAAAGAAGTTTTATGCAGGCATTGGTACGTACCATTGAAGGCTCTATCCGCGGGTTTGTAGCTACCAAGAGGCAGGCTGAAGTATTGGGACTGCGTAAAGACATTACCGAGCATGTAAAGGAACAGATCGATAAAACCCTGGAGGAATGGGGTTTCCACCTGCTTGACCTGCAGATGAACGACATCACTTTTGATGAAGTGATTATGAAGTCGATGGCGCAGGTAGTAGCCTCCAATAACCTGAAGGCGGCTGCTGAAAACGAAGGACAGGCTTTACTGATCACTAAAACCAAAGCGGCGGAAGCAGATGGTAATGCTATCAAAATTGCAGCGGAAGCGGAACGCCAGGCCGCTCAGCTGCGTGGTATGGGCGTGGCCCTGTTCCGGGAAGAAGTAGCCAAAGGTATGACTATGGCAGCCAAAGAAATGCAGCAGGCCAACCTGGATACTTCGGTGATCCTCTTCTCCATGTGGACGGAAGCCATTAAACATTTCGCCGAAAATTCAAAAGGAAACGTCATCTTCCTGGATGGTTCTTCCGAAGGGATGGATCATACCATGAAGCAAATGATGGGTATGAATAAGCTGATGGAGTCCAATAAAAAATAATTATCTCCTTTGTTCAAAAAAGGTTTTCATCAGCTGTAAACTTTCTTCGCTGCAGGGGCCGGCCTCCAGTTTTGTTTTCGGATGAAACGGGGACCGGTCGCCGGTAGCTCTCCGGTAGCTGTTCTTATCATCCGGCGCTGCATATACGATCCTGCCTATCTTACTCCAGTAAAGCGCGCCGGCGCACATCAGGCAGGGCTCCACTGTTACATACAATGTTGCCTCCATCAGGTATTTACTGCCCAGCGTATTAAAGGCTGCCGTTAAGGCAATCATTTCCGCATGTGCCGTACAGTCGTTCAATCTTTCTACATGATTATAACCGCGCCCAATGATGCGGTTGTTCAGTACCACCACTGCACCAATAGGCACTTCCCCGTCTTCAAACGCCTTGCGTGCTTCCTGCATCGCCTGCCGCATAAAATGTTCGTCCGTCATAACAATTGCTGGTGATCAGTTCCCGGGCATATCGCCCGGGCTGATAATTTATTTGTTGATCATTGCCAGGAAGTCGTCTTCCGACAGGATCTTAATGGTATTGATTTTTTTTGCTTTCTCCAGTTTGCTGCCGGCATCATCGCCTACTACGAGGTAGTTGAGCTTGCTGCTCACGCCGCTCATAATTTTACCGCCTTCCTGTTCCACCATTTCCTCTGCTTCATTGCGCTTCAGTTTATGCAGGGTACCGGTAAACAAAAACGTTTGCCCGTTGAGGTTACCCGATGTATGCGTTTCCTTTTTGGTGTTGGTCATGCTGATGCCCAGCGCAGCCAGCCTGTTCAGCATCTGGATATTGTCGTTGTTGGCAAAGAATAGCCGGATAGAGCCGGCCACTTTGGGACCAATATCTTCCAGTGCAAGGATCTGTTCTTCTGTCCAGTTTTGCAGGTCCATGATATGGTTTACTGCATTGGCCAGTGTTTTGGCAGTTGTTTCGCCTACATAACGGATGCCCAGCCCGAAGATCAGGCGGTGCAGCGGCTGTGTTTTAGATTGCTCGATAGCCGATTGGAGGTTGGTCAGTGATTTTTTGCCAAAGCCTTCCAGTGCGCCTATCTTTTCAAAATCCAGTTCATAGATACCGGGTATATCTCTCAGGAGTCCTAATGAAAAGAATTTGCGGACATTGCTTTCGCCAAAGCTTTTGATGTCCATGGCATCTTTGCTTACAAAGTGGATCATTCTTTCCACTACCTGTGCTTCGCAATTGATATTGGTACAGCGCCAAACGCTTTCTGCTTCAGGCTTTACGAGCTTATCGTGGCATACGGGGCATCGTACCGGGAAAATGATTTCCTGTTCGCTGCCATCCCGCAGGTCGGCTACAGATTTTACGATGTAAGGGATCACATCTCCCGCTCTTTCTACCAGCACGGTGTCTCCCAGTTTCAGGTCTTTCTCTTTGATCACTTCTTCATTGAAAAGGGAAATGGAGCCTACGGTTACGCCGCCAATGGGCACAGGGTCGATCTTTGCTACCGGTGTGATGGAGCCGGTACGCCCCACCTGGAACTCCACGCTGCGGAGCTTACTGGTAGCCTGCCGGGCTTTAAATTTATAAGCGATGGCCCAGCGCGGGTGGTGGGTGGTCATACCCAGCCGGTCCTGCAGGTCATAGTCATTTACCTTGATCACCATGCCATCTATTTCATAGGGCAGGTTATCGCGTTCTGTTTCAAATTTCAGCACGTAATCGATCACCTGCTGTATGCCTTTTACCACTTTCTTTTCTTTGGCGGGGCTGCGGAAGCCTAATGTAGATAACAGTTCCAGCGTACCGCTATGTGTTTTGAGCACGTCCGGTTCTGTTTTTCCCGGGTTCATGTTATGATAGCTCATGTGGTAGAGGAAGGCTTCCAGTCCACGTTTGGCTACTTCGTTAGGATCCACCATCCGTAATGAGCCGGAGGCGGCATTGCGCGGATTCGCCAGCGGAGGCAGGTTATCGGCAATACGTTTATCGTTGAAGGCTTTGAAGGTATTTTTATTGATGAGCACTTCGCCGCGTATTTCTATCTGGTGTATGCCGTACTTTGAGAAGGAGGCCGACAGCGGGATAGAGCGGATCTGTCTGATATTGGTAGTGATATCTTCCCCTGCAACGCCATCGCCGCGTGTGGCGCCGCGTGTAAGCCGGTCGTCTTCATAGATCAGTGAAATACTGGCGCCATCGAATTTAGGCTCAATGCAATATTCAATTTCAGCAAGACCAGCGCTTTCACGCGCCTTGCGGTCCCAGTCGATCAGGTCGTCTGCATTGTAGGAATTTTCCAGGCTGAGCATGGGCACCAGGTGCGGTACGGTCACAAATTCTTTGGTAAGGCCCTGGGCTACCCGCTGGGTAGGCGAGTCGGAGGTAACGAGGTCCGGGTGTTCCTGTTCCAGTTTCTTCAGCCAGGCAAATAACTGGTCGTATTCATAGTCGCTGATCACAGGGTCACTTTCCACATAGTAACGCCAGTCGTTATAGCTGATTACACGGCGAAGGGCATCCAGGGTTTCATCAATGGATTGCAGCAGTGTTTGTTGTTGCAGGTGGCTGAGCAGTTGTTTGGCCAGCTGTGCCAGGGCTATTTCTATCTCCTTTGTGTACATAAATGATATAACTGAGCCGTAAATTTAAACTTATCTTTCAGGTTAGGGATATCTCTTCAAAAAA
Source organism: Chitinophaga sp. (assembly GCF_036569185.1). GTDB lineage: Bacteria > Bacteroidota > Bacteroidia > Chitinophagales > Chitinophagaceae > Chitinophaga. The sequence goes on along the minus strand of NZ_DATCRD010000283.1, from coordinate 4,970 downwards.
ATCCGGTCACTTTGTTTTAAATGTGATATTTTTTTCTTTCATTTGAATATAGTTCCGCGCGTTATTCGAAAAACTGACGTTTACTGTAATTCCACGTCTTTATGATGTCTATGTACACCAAGAACCTCAACACACACCTTGTTGAAATACAGGATTATTTCAAGGTAGCCATATCGGTCGACTGTGTCATTTTCGGCTTTAACAATGATGAGCTGAAAGTATTGCTGATAGAATCAGATCTCAAAGAATTCAAGGGCAAATGGTCGCTGCTCGGCGATATAGTACGGCCGGAGGAAGAGTTGGATGAAGCAGCTTACCGGGTGCTGAAAGCGCGTACCGGGCTTGATAATGTGTATATGGAGCAGGTGCAGACTTTTGGTGCAGTGGAGCGGCATCCTGCAGGCAGGGTGATTACCGTGGCTTATTATTCACTGGTGAACATTGAGCATGTGGAGTTGAAGATGAGCAACAACGAACTGCACTGGCACAGCGTAAAGGAGCTGAGGGAAATGGCCTTTGATCATAAGCAGATCCTGGATACCTGCCATGAGCGGCTGAAGCAGCAGGTGCTGGTACAGCCTATTGGTTTCAACCTGTTGCCCCGTAAGTTTTCCCTCCGTGAATTACAGAACCTTTACGAAGCTATCCTGGATATGGAGCTGGACCGCCGTAATTTCAGGAAGAAGTTTTTGTCGATGGATTTACTGATGGATCTGAATGAAGAAGAAGAGGATGTGCCGCATCGTCCGGCCAAGCTCTATAAATTTAATTTTGATAAATATGACCAGAGAAAGAAGCGATATCTGGGGATAGGCTTTTAGAAATGGTCGTTGTAATATTTTTTTCTCCTTTACATTTTAAATCTTTCCCGCCCCGGTTAATCTAAATAAGCCGTAAATCCTTTGTCACGAAGGATTTGGTATAACATGTGCGTGCAAAAAAATGGGGGTGTTAATTTTCTATCTAAATAGAAAAAAAAGTTTGTTTTTAACAAAATTTTAAGTAAGATTGTGTAAGATATACACATCCTAAGGAGCAAACTATTACCAGTTATAAAACCAAAATTTAACTCGTTCGCCAAAAACATTTTTTCTTTTTGTTTATTGCCGTAAGTAGAAGATTCCATTTAACAAGCCTGAAAAACTATAAATCATTTATCACTCGTTTGATTTTATAGTTCCACGTTATGAAACATAAGACTGCTAAGCACTAATGCCTGGTGTCTTACTTTACGCTTTCCCTTGTGCAGGTAATGTACAGGGGAAAGTTGTTTTAGGGAAATACTAACCTGATCAGGGATCAGTTAAATAATTTGCAATAAGATCAGGAACCTGTTCAATCAATTCTAATTCTGTTTAAACCCGCGCTATGCCGGCATTTCAGCTGCTTTTTCCGTAACTTGCATTCTTCGTGGTTTTCATGCAGGAAGCATGGAGCCCTGGTCAAAAATCCGGTAATTGATATGTCTTATACACCACAACATAAGGTTCGCATAGTAACAGCAGCAGCTTTATTCGACGGGCATGATGCCGCCATCAATATTATGCGGCGCATTATGCAGGCAAAAGGCGCCGAGGTCATTCACCTGGGACATAACCGCTCAGCGGCGGAGATTGTAGACTGTGCCATCCAGGAAGATGCACAGGGTATTGCGGTCACTTCCTACCAGGGAGGCCACGTGGAATTTTTTAAATACATGTACGACCTGCTCCAGGAGAAGGGCTGCGGTCATATTAAGATATTTGGCGGCGGTGGCGGCACCATTCTCCCGGTGGAAATAGCGGAGCTGCATGCCTATGGCATTGCACGCCTTTATTCCCCGGACGATGGCCGGCAAATGGGGCTGGAAGGAATGATTGAAGACCTCATCCGGCAATGTGATATAGCCGTTAAACCATTACCTGCCGGTGAAGAGAACATCCAGCAGCTGCAGGCAGATAAAAATCCAAAAGTCATTGCCAGGGCTATCAGCCTGGCTGAAAACGATATGCCGGTATCCCTGCTCAGCGGGCAGAAGGCAAGAACCGCTGTTACCGTAGATGAAACTGCCGGCGCCCGTATTACCCATACCGCAGCCGACCCGGAAAAATCTCCCGTACTGGGCATTACCGGAACAGGCGGCGCCGGTAAAAGCAGCGTAACCGACGAACTGGTGCGCCGCTATCTGAACCACACCACCGATAAAACAGTGGCAGTAATTTCGGTAGACCCCTCTAAAAAGAAGACCGGCGGCGCTTTGCTGGGCGACAGGATCCGGATGAACTCCATTCATCATCCACGCGCCTACATGCGCTCACTGGCCACCCGCGAAAGCGATAAAGCCATCAGCGAACATATCCAGGAAGCGATCGATATCTGCAAACTGGCAGCATATGATTTTATCATCCTGGAAACATCCGGTATAGGACAAAGCGATACCGCCATCACGGATTACTGTGATGTATCGTTATATGTGATGACGCCGGAATATGGCGCCGCCTCCCAGCTGGAAAAGATCAACATGCTGGATTATGCCGACGTGATCGCGATCAATAAATTTGATAAAGCCGGCGCCCTGGATGCCCTGCACGATGTACGCAAACAGTATAAGCGTAACCATAACCTCTGGAACGCCAAAGAAGAAGAATTGCCGGTGGTAGGCTCCATTGCATCCCAGTTCAACGATGCGGGCATTAACCTGCTGTTTGAAAAGGTGATGGAGAAAGTGGAAGAGAAAACCGGCGCAAGTTTCGGACCCATGGCTCATGAAAGCATTAAGTCCACTTCCACCAAATCACAGATCATTCCTCCTGCAAGGGTACGCTACCTCGCGGAGATCTCCGAGGCTATCGGCGACTATGGCAAATGGGTGGACGAGCAATGTAAACTGGCCACACAACTGTACCAGGTAGAAGGCGTAATGGCGCTGCAACCCGCATCAGCCGCTGCATTGGCGGATGTGAAAGCCCACCTGGAAAAATCTTTGCACCCGGAGTGTAAAAAACTGGTGGCCGACTGGCCCGCCCTGGTAAAAAAGTATACCGCGGATTACTACGAGTTCCAGGTAAGGGATAAAGTGATCAAACTGCCACTGTATAGCGAAAGTCTCAGCCACAGCCGTATTCCGAAGGTATCGCTGCCTAAGTATAAAGACTGGGGCGATATTCTCCGCTGGCAGCTCACCGAAAACCTGCCCGGTGAATTTCCGTATGCAGCAGGTGTGTTCCCGCTGAAAAGGGAAGGAGAAGATCCTACACGGATGTTTGCCGGTGAAGGCGGCCCGGAAAGGACCAATAAACGTTTCCACTATGTGTCGCTCGATCAGCCTGCAAAACGCCTCTCTACCGCATTCGACAGCGTTACGCTTTATGGGGAAGACCCGGCGCTGCGCCCGGATATATACGGTAAAGTAGGTAACTCCGGTGTGAGCATTGCCACCGTAGATGATGCCAAGAAATTATACAGCGGGTTTGATCTCTGTGATCCGAAAACATCGGTATCTATGACCATTAATGGTCCTGCGCCCATACTGCTGGCGTTTTTCATGAACGCCGCCATTGACCAGCAATGTGAGAAATATATCAGGGAACAGGGGCTTACAGAAAAGGTAAAAGCGCTTATCAACACCAAATTTAAAGATCATCCATTGCCACATTACAACGGCAGCCTGCCCGCAGGCAATGATGGCCTGGGTTTGGAGCTGCTGGGAATTTCGGGAGAAGAAGTACTGGATAAAGACGTATATGAGAAGATCAAAGCGCATGCCCTCAGTACGGTACGGGGCACTGTGCAGGCGGATATCCTGAAGGAAGACCAGGCGCAGAATACCTGTATCTTCTCCACAGAATTTGCATTAAAACTGATGGGCGATGTACAGGAATATTTCATTACCCAAAAGGTCCGCAACTTTTATTCTGTAAGTATTTCCGGCTACCATATTGCAGAAGCCGGCGCCAACCCTATTACCCAGCTGGCGTTTACCCTGGCCAATGGTTTTACTTATGTGGAGTACTACCTTAGCCGTGGTATGCACATCGACGATTTTGCGCCTAACCTGTCGTTTTTCTTCAGCAACGGCATGGACCCTGAATACGCGGTGATAGGACGTGTTGCCCGCCGCATCTGGGCCAAGGCGATAAAGTATAAATACAAGGGGAACGACCGTTCCCAGAAGCTCAAATATCATATTCAAACCTCCGGCCGCAGTTTGCATGCCCAGGAAATTGATTTTAATGATATCCGTACCACATTGCAGGCGCTTTATGCCATCTATGATAACTGCAATTCCCTGCACACCAACGCTTATGACGAAGCCATTACCACGCCCACAGAAGAAAGCGTGAGAAGGGCCATGGCCATACAGCTGATCATTAACCGGGAACTAGGCACTGCAAAAAATGAAAACCCGGTGCAGGGATCTTTCTTTATTGAAGAGCTTACCGACCTGGTAGAAGAAGCCGTACTGGCGGAGTTCAACCGCATCACGGAGCGCGGCGGTGTATTGGGCGCCATGGAAAGAATGTACCAGCGTAATAAGATCCAGGAGGAAAGCCTTTACTACGAATCGCTGAAACATACCGGTGAATTCCCGATTGTAGGCGTGAACACCTTCCTGAATAAAAACGGGTCGCCTACCATTATCCCGGCCGAAGTGATCCGTTCTACCACCGAAGAAAAAGAGTTCCAGATCCATACCCTCGAAGCGTTTCAGCAAAGGCACCAGCAGAAGAGCGGGGCTGCGCTCCGTCAGTTGCAGCAGGTGGCGGTAAGCAACGGCAATCTCTTTGCAGAGCTGATGGAAACGGTGAAGCATTGTTCATTAGGACAAATCACGCACGCACTGTACGAAGTAGGAGGGCAGTACCGGAGGAATATGTAATGCCGCGGATGTTGTCTTGGAACACTGATTACGCTGATTTTGATGATTTGCCTGATTTTTACTTTTAATAATAGTTAAGGGAGATAGAAGCATTATTCGCTTCTATCTCCCT
>NZ_DATCRD010000282.1:0-14329 GCF_036569185.1 Chitinophaga sp. | reverse complement strand
GATTTTGATTACCGCCCTGATCCCCGCCATTCCATACGTTTCGGAGCCATTTCCACGATGCATAATTTCAAGCCGGGAAACTCGGTGTTTGAAGATAAAGACAGCCACGTTACTCCACTGGATACGCTGGCGGAATCGCTGAAAGTAACCGGGCTGGAATTATCGTTATACGCAGAAGATAATTGGCAGATCAGGTCTGACCTTTATGCAAGCATCGGTTTGCATGCATCGGGATTCCTGGTGGAGGGACGCTCTTACTTTTCGCTACAACCCAGGCTGGGACTGCGTTACCTGCTGCCACGCAGCTGGGCTGTAAAGGCGGCATACACGCATATGAACCAGTATATTCATTTACTTTCCAGCAATGGTACCTCGCTGCCTACTGATATATGGGTGCCATCCACGCAGAACGTGGCGCCTATGTTCTCGAAACAGGTGGCTGCCGGGGTGGCAAAAACAACTGCTAACGGGAAGTATGAATTTTCACTGGAGGGATATTTCAAATCCATGCACAACATGATTGAAAGTAAGGAGAGCAATAACATTCTTGCGCCTGTTGAAACGCGATGGGATGAAAATGTAACAGTGGGTAAAGGCTGGAGTTATGGTGCGGAACTGATGCTGCAGAAAAAGAAAGGAAGTACTACAGGATGGGTGGGCTATACGCTGGCCTGGTCTACCCGCCGGTTCCCCGGTATAAACAACGGCGAAATTTATCCTTACAGATACGATACCCGTCACGATATTGAAGTGGTACTGGTGCAACAGCTGGGGCCGCATTGGGAGCTCTCCGCCTCCTGGCATTTTAACAGCGGGCTGCCGTTTACCTTGCCGGTGTCTACTTATGCCGGTACGGAAGGTGCTTCGCCCTGGGAACCGGGGACCGGTAATACAGGTATCGACCGGTACGATAACTGGAACAATTACCGCGGGGCAGCTATACACCGCCTGGATATGGGCATTACATGGAGCAGGCAGAAAAAGCGGTGGAGCAGGAGCTGGAACCTGAGCGTGTTTAATGTGTACAACCGGAAGAATCCATATTACTATTATATCAGTGCAGATCCTGTGCAGCAGCAACGTTATTTATCTAAAGTAACTATCCTGCCCATATTGCCCAGTATCACTTATGCGATTAAGTTTTAAAGAGATGTGTATGAAATATTTTTTCGTAGGTGCGATCGGGTTAGCCATGCTATTGAGTGCATGTGAAAAAAGAGAAGAGATCAGTTTGCCTTATGAGGGCGATAAAATTGTGGTGAACACGCTGATACAACCGGATAGTGTAGTGTATATCCGGGTAACACGCAGCGTGCCTTCCAGCGTATATGATGATGCAGGGTATAAAGATATTTCCGGCGCCGCTGTAACCCTTACATCCGGCGATGGAGCTGTATGGCCCCTGCAAACACAGGTGATAAAGGGGCTTTCGTATTATGTATCCGACCGGAAAGCAGTGCTGGGACAGCAATACAAAGTAGCCGTAACGGCGCCGGACCTGCAGGCAGTAACGGGCATGGATACACTGCCGCCGGCGCCATTGGCCTACAATGCCGGCGCACAGCGCAGCAGCAGCCGGGTGCAGTTTACCTTGAAAGACCATCCCGCTTCGGCAGATTATTACCGGGTGAGGATTTATATGACAGATGCAGCCACCGGGCAGGGAGCATTCCTGCTGTTCAGGCTGGATCCGGCCTTCAATAACAACCTGGCCGACTTCTTCACCAAAGGAAATTACAACAGCCTTGTCATGAATGATGAGCGCTTTAACGGGAAACAGGTCACCTTTGTTCTGCAAACAGCAGAGCCAATCATGAATGCCGGTGAAATAACAGTGGAAGTAAGCGCGCTCACCTATAGCACTTACCAGTATTTCCATACACTCCTGGCGCAACGGGAATCCGGCAACGTGATTACCGGTTCGCCTGTAAGAGTATTCAGTAATGTTACAAATGGTTATGGTATTGTAGGAGGCATTAACACCAGGAAGATGGTGTTCAAAATAGAGTAACAACCGGTTTAAAAGAAAGCTACATTCTTTCAATGATATTGATAAATAAGATAATATCATAGTAAAGCGCTTCTTTTTATACAGAAACGGGTATGCTTTAAGCGTTTTGTCCCCTTATATTAATACTTCGCTATATTTTTGTTACCCCGTTTTTTCTTTTAAAAACCTCCCTATTTTTAGGTTATATATTTTTGTATGCCTGAACAATTCCCCGTTGATCTTATTCATCGGCTACGTACTGGTGATTTTAAACTATTTGAGCTGATTTTCAATACTTACTGGGAAGAACTGTATGCCTATGCCGCTAAAGTAACAGGTAGTGAAGAAGATGCGCGCGATATCATACAGGATTTGTTCACCAGTATCTGGGAGCGCCGGCAGCAGCTGGAGCTGCATACCCATATCCGTTATTACCTGTTTAGCGCAGTAAGAAAGCAGATCCTCCGTAAATTCCGCGACGACGGATTAAAGGAAAAGCACCTGGAAAAATTTGTTACCCATAGCGAGCTACGCTCAGAGCTTACCCTTAATACCCTGATCCATAAAGATATCCTGAACCAGCTGCAGCAGGACCTTCAGCATTTACCTGAAAAAGAAAGACAGGTATTTGAATGGTACCATTTTGATGAGCTGAGCATCCGGGAAATAGCCATGATGCATGGTACTGCCGAGCAAACGGTACGTAACCAGCTGGGAAACGCCTATAAGAAGGCCCGCCCGCTGCTGAACCGCCTGTTAATGTTCCTCTGATCTTTCTCTCCGTGTTACCATAATGTTAAGCCGTTAATCCCAATAGTTAAAAAGGGTGGTTTGTGCAACCTAGTCATAAAACGCCACACCTTGATCCGATCAAAAATAAATGCACTCATCAGCAAATACCTGGATAGCAAAGCTACCCCGGAAGAGGAGCAATTGCTTGCCAGCTGGCTGGATGTACTGGCAGAAGATGCCGGTCCGGGGAAAGAGCAGGATGCACGCAGCAGGGAACAGCTGCGCCGCAGCATTTTAAAGGTCATAAAAGAGCGGACGGGTCAAGCTGCCACCGTATATCCCCTGTGGAAGAAAATAGCCGTTGCTGCGGCTGTATTGCTTGTAATGGGCATAGGTGGCTGGTGGCTGATGAATAACCGGGCGGCGCAAAAAATAGCCTGGCTGGAACTGCGTACCGCCATCGGGGAAAAGAAAATGCTGCTGTTGCCCGACAGTAGCCGGATCTGGCTGGGCGCCAATGCTGTGCTGAAGTATCCCGATCATTTTGCGGGCAACCGGCAGGTGCAGCTCGTATCAGGGGAAGCCTTCTTTGATATTGTAACATCTCAGGATCATCCTTTCAGCGTTATCACCGACAGCTTACAGGTGCTGGTGCTGGGCACGTCATTCCATATCAGGGCCTATCCCCGGCAGTTGCTGGAAATAGGCGTGAGCACAGGGAAAGTGAGCGTCAGCAAAGGAGGGCAGGTAATGGGCGTGTTAACCGCCAATCAGCTGTTACAGGTTAGCAGGCGTAACTATACTTTCTCACAGTTATCGGTATCCCCGCCGGATACCAATGGCTGGAAGCAGGATAAAATTGTGTTCGATAATATGCCGGTGGCAGATGTGTTAATGTTACTGGAGAATTATTATCCGGTGAAGTTCCACGTTAAAAGGCCAGTTGACAGGCAAATCAGCGGATCGCTCAATATGCACTTAACGATTACGCAGATCATAAATGTACTGGAAGATCTTACGGATCATCAGCTGAAAATAACACCTGCCGGCGCAGGAAATTATACTATAGACCAATAAATATTTATTCCCTGAACTGAAATTAAAACATCCGTTTATGAATGTACGTAGTACTCACTTGCGTACAAGGAGCTCTGTGAAACAGATTTTTCTTGTAGCGCTTATGCTGTCGCTATGCGGTAGCGTCATGTCCCAGCAGAAAACGGCCATTGTACAGGAACTGCACATCAATGCAGGTCCGCTTGCAGATGCGCTGAAATTGCTGCAGCAACAAAGCGGCGCTGATATTGTGTACGACGCAGCTTTGTTAAAGAACCTGTTGGTAAAAACACAGGATTTCCGCTCACAGCCAATAGAAGAAGTGTTGCGCGCATTGCTGAAAGGCAGCGGCTTCCAGTTCTCTGCTACAGAAGGCGTATACATCATTAAAAAAGAAAAGAATAAAACCACCATTACCGGTAAGGTATCTGACGAAGAAACCGGTGCGGGCCTGCCCGGTGTAAGCGTACTGGTAAAAGGAAATACGCAGGGCAGCATTACTGATCCCAATGGCGCCTTTTCCGTGCAGGCAGATAATACCGGCGACACGTTGTTGTTTACTTCCCTGGGTTATAAATCTACCCGTATAATTTTAAACGGGCAGCAACGGGTGGCGGTGAAACTGAAATCAGATGCCAGCCTGTTAAGCAGCGTGGTAGTAGTAGGTTATGGTTCTACAACCAAAGGCGATCTTACCGGCGCGGTATCTCATGTGGGCGCCGAGAATTTTAACACCGGCGTATTCAGCTCACCCGAGCAGCTGCTGCAGGGAAAAGTACCGGGCCTTAATATTACCCGCAGCGGTGATCCTAATGCCACGCCGGCGGTGATCCTGCGTGGTCCTTCTACATTCCGTGAAGGAGAGGCGCAACAGCCTTTCTATGTAATTGATGGGGTACCTGGCGCCAATATCCAATTGGTATCGCCTTCAGACATTGTATCGATGGATGTGTTGAAAGATGCAGCATCCACGGCTATTTACGGGGCCCGTGCTGCCAATGGTGTGATCATGATCACCACCCGCCGTGCAAAGCCCGGCCAGAGCTGGATCAGTTATAATGCCTATGTAGCCAGTGAGCATATTTCCAATTCCATCGACATGATGTCGAGCAGCGAGCTTACCAAATACCTGCAGGACAACGGAAAAACGATCACACCTGCATACGATGATAAAGCCAATAACAACTGGCAGAAGCTGGTAACCCGCAATGGTTTGTCGCACAGCCACAATATCTCTTTCGGGGGCGGCAACGAGAAAACAGTATTCGACGGAAGCGTGAACTACCTGCAGAATAATGGTATCATGAAAACGTCGTCACTGGAACGGCTAAACGTAAGAGCCAACCTGGAACAACGTGCCTTCAACGACCTGTTGAAACTGAACCTGTCTATCAGCAACAGTTTAAGCACGCAAAACCAGATCCCTGAACTGGTGTTCATGAACATGCTGAACTATATGCCTACCGTAAATATCTTTAACCCCGACGGCACGTATAAAGAGGATTTTTCCCGTACCCGCAACTACCTGAACCCGGTATCGCTGATAGATAATAACAGCGACCGTACCAAAAACAAGATCATGCTGGGCAATGCCCGCGCTGAACTGAAACTGCTGCCTGGATTGCGTTATACCCTGAACGTATCTATGCAGGATGAACAGATCAACCGCGATATTTATAATAACCGCGCCTCCGGCCTGGCGCAGGGCGTTAAAGGAAGAGCTACCCGTAGCGCCTATACGAATTCAAGGAAAGTGCTGGAAACCTATTTCAACTACGACCAGCTCATGGGCAAACATGACCTCCGCTTACTGGCCGGTTACTCCTGGCAGGAAGACCGTCGTGGCGACGGGTTCCAGACCTCCAACCAGGGATTTGTATCAGACGCCACGCAAGGCGATAACCTCGGGCTGGGAAGCCCGGTGGATGGATTCCTGCCCAATTTCGGCACTACCCGTATACAAACACTGCGCTTCATCTCTTTCTATGCAAGGGCTAATTACCAGTTCAATGAAAAATACCTGCTCACCGCTTCGGTAAGAAGGGACGGCTCTTCTGCCTTTGGCGCCAATAACCGCTGGGGCTATTTTCCCGCCATATCAGGCGCCTGGAAAATCAATAAGGAAAGCTTCCTCTCCGGTGTTTCCTGGGTAGATGACCTGAAACTTCGTGCAGGCTATGGCGTTACAGGTAACTCCCTGGGATTTGATCCGCTGATTGCCATTCTCCGCTATGACATCACCGGTAAATTCTATAACGATGGAAAACTGATCAATGGAATCGGCCCGGTACAGAATGATAACCCCGACCTGAAGTGGGAACGTACCGGTATGGCGAATATCGGGATCGACTTCAGCACGCTGAAAGGACGGTTGGGCTTATCGTTAGATGTTTATGACAAGCGCACCACCGATCTGATCTATTCCTACAACGTGCCTACTACCCAGTATTTTGTTCCTACCATGCTGGCCAATGTAGGATCTATGAGTAATAAAGGCATTGAGCTCCAGGTGAATGCAGTACCGGTGAAAACCGCGCATTTTACATGGACTTCTTCCGCCAATATTGCGCATAATAAAAACAGGGTATTATCCCTTTCCAATGATATCTTCTCTGTAAAATATCTCGAAACTGCGGAACTGGGCGGTCGTGGACAATCAGGTAATAAATCACAACGGGTGGAAGCCGGTTATGCGCTGGGCTCATTCTACCTGTGGCAATACCTCGGTAAAAATGCCGATGGATTATCACAATACCAGGGCTCCAAAGGAAATGTGATCACCGATCCCGCATCCACCGACCGTGTATACAGCGGAGACGCACAACCTGCTTTCAGTTACGGCTGGAGCAACAGTTTTACCTGGCGTAATTTTGATGCCAACATCTTTTTACGCGGCGTATCCGGCAACAAGATCCTGAACGCTACCCTGGCCAACCTGAATGCTCCCAACGAAGCGGGAAGCATCAATATCCCGCAGTATTCACAGGGTGAATCACCTAATGATACCAAAGCCTCTTTTATTTCTTCCCGCTTCCTGGAAAACGGTTCTTACCTGCGGCTCGATAATGCTACAGTAGGTTACAGTATTCCAATGGAAAACAAGTATATCCGCAAACTGCGTTTATACGTTACCGGTAATAACCTTTTCGTAATTACGAAGTATTCGGGCATTGATCCGGAAATCAATATGGGCGGGCTTACACCGGGAATTGATAACAGCAATTTTTATCCAAAGACCCGTTCCTTCCTCTTTGGCTTAAATGCAACATTCTAAAAAATGACGGTTAAAAACAGCTACATGAAAAACATTTTTATTACCGGAATAACAATCGGCTTTACATTACTTTCAGCATGTACCAAGCTGGATGTGGATGTGGAATCCGAATACATAAAGGAAAATTTTCCTACCACAGCAGATGCATTCATCTCCGCCTCCGGACCTATTTATACGCAACTTAGCAGCAGTTATGCGGTGGATTACTGGCGGATGCAGGAGCTTTCTACTGATGAAGCGATTATCCCCGCACGCGGTGGTAACTATGTGGATGGCGGTGTGTATATGCAGCTGCACAGGCACTCCTGGACACAGGACCACATCACCGTAAAAAATGTGTGGCAATGGGCTTTTGGCGGCGTGAACACCTGCAACCGTATCATCGCGCTTTTTGAAAAGGCGCCCGACAGCGATTCCAAGCCCCGCGCTATAGCAGAAGCGAAGGCAATGCGGGCGCTGTATTATTTCTACCTGATGGACCTGTACGCCAAAGTGCCCATCATTACTACCTTTGGAGATCCTACGCCACCGGAACAATCTACCCGTGAGCAGGTATTTAATTTTATAGAGAAAGAACTGAAAGATGTATTGCCGCTGCTGAGAACTGAAACAGGCCAGGTGACTTATTCCAAGCCTACCAAATGGTTCGCTTTTGCACTGCTGGAAAAGTTATATCTTAATTCTGTTGTGTACACCGGCAAGCCCAGGTACGTTGAAACTGTGGCTATGGCAGACAGTATCCTGGTAAGTAAGAAGTATACGCTGGATGCCGATTATGCCAGCATTTTTATGCCGGATAACGGTCCGAAAATCACTGAAACCATTTTTGCCATTCCATATGATGGGAACGTGATCAAGGGCAACCAGTTCTCCCGCTTTGGTTTGCATCCTAACCTGGTGGTAAAATATTCCCTGCCGTTCCGCCCCAGCATTGCCATGAGCACCATTGGTTCCTTCTATGAAAAATTCAATTTAACCGGTGATGTACGCAATAATACCTGGCTGGAAGGGCCACAGTTTAATCCAGACGGGTCGCCAATTATGATTAGCACTACTAACAAAGGGTTGAACGATAAATACACCGGGGCTGAACCGGATAAGAAGATCAGCTGGCAACTTTCCTTTTCAAAGGAGATGGTGCTGCGGGTGGATTCCTCTATGGATATCGGCAATGATGAACTGGCCAAGGCGGCCGGTGTAAGATCCATCAAATATTATCCTGATAAAAACACGGAGCCTTCTGAACGTAACTCCAATAATGATGTGCCCGTTTTCAGGCTGGCAGATGTGCTGCTGATGAAAGCAGAAGCCATCCTGAGAGGCGCTGCAGCCACGGCTGTAAATGGAGAAATGCAGGATGCCGATGTACTGGTAAACAAGATCCGTACCCGTGCGCATGCCCCTCAGGTAAGCGGTATCAGCCTCAATGGCCTGCTGGAAGAGCGCGCCCGGGAAATGGCCTGGGAAGCATGGCGCAGAAATGATATGATCCGTTTCGGCGCGTTTGAAGGCACCTGGGGCTTTAAGAAAGATGCCAATACCCTGCACCGCATTTATCCTATTCCAGTGGATGAAATAACGCTGAACCCCAGGCTGGTGCAGAATGCGGGGTATTAAAGCCGCCTTCGGCGGGGAAATTGTCTTGGAACACTGATTACGCTGATTTTACTGATTAGTTTGATTTTTGTTTTTAGATTTTTTTTAAGGGAGATATATGCGGATAGGTGCGCATATATCTCCCTTAATTATTTAAAAAAATCAAGCTAATCAGTAAAATCAGCGTAATCAGTGTTCCAAGACAATTTAAATCGCCGAAGGCGATTTTCCCGTTTGCGTAAGTCGTTTTCCTGATCCGATCATTCTACCCCGGTTTCCTGCTATATTTTTGTGAGATGTAAATAATACCCCGGAGTTATTAGCTGTATATAGTTTATGCATCCGTTGTTTGCCACCTCCATTAAAGAGGTAAAGAGTGATGAATTAAGTCCTGACAGCGGCCCTGAACCGGCCGCTGGAGGCACAAACCCATAGCCCATGTGTAATTACCAGACATTATACCACGGCGCCGCAGGATACGTGATCCGCTGCCCGCATTGCAAAGGTATCCAGTTAGCTTTTGGTACAACGGTTGTTAACCTTGATATCACCGAGTTTGAATGTTTCAAAAGAATGGTCGCCCGGTTATCGGATGATCACTATCATGCAGCAGAAAATGAAAAGATGATTTGTTTGCCCCTGCCGGCCGATCATGTAATGATGCTGGTAACTCCCGCTGAAATAACAGCGCTGGCAAATATAACAGCAGAAGCACAGGCATTGATTGATGCGTACGATATCCTGGAAACCTCCTCCGGGTGCGAGTCTGCCGGCTAATGGTGAAGGCCTCAGCCTTCCTGTTGAAAGCGGTTTCCCCTGTTTAAGGTGGGGTTGCCTAGTAAGAGCGCCGTGGGTGGCGACATTATTTCCGTGGTGAACAGTACCGGTACAGCCGGGGCTGTTCACCAATTATTTTTTCCCTGTTAATTCGTAAATTCATAAAACAAGTTATCACCTTAACATGTTTTAGAGTTATGGACGTAAAGGATTATTATAAGATACTGGGAGTAGAAAAAACAGCAACAGCTGAACAGATTAAGAAAGCCTACCGTAAACTGGCGGTAAAATATCACCCCGATAAGAATCCCGGTGATAAAGCCGCTGAAGATAAATTCAAAGAGATCAATGAAGCCTATGAAGTGCTGAGCGATGCCGAGAAGCGGAAAAAATATGACCAGTTCGGGGAGAATTATAAGTATTATGAGCAGCATGGAGGCCGGCCGGAAGATTATGACTGGTCGCAGTTCGGCGGTGGAGGCGGACAGCGCCGCACTTATTCCTATGGCAGTGGCAATATGGATGATATGTTTGGAGGCGCCGGGGAAGGCAACTTCTCCGATTTCTTTGAACAGCTTTTTGGCAGCAGGTTTTCAGGAGGCGGTGGCCGCCGGCAGCAACAAGGGCCTGGCAGGGGCCGTGATGTACAGGCAACCATGGAAGTATCCCTGGAAGATGCATATACCGGCGCCACCCGGCAGGTGGAAGTAGGGGGCAGCAGGCTCAATATCAAGCTGAAACCCGGGTTGTACGAAGGCCAGGTGATCCGCTTAAAAGGAAAAGGGAACCCGGGCCGTAAAGGCGGTGAAAACGGCGACCTGCTCATTACCATTCAACTGGCAGCAAATCCGCAGTATGAACTGAAAGGAAAAGATATTTATACAGATTTGGCAGTGCCTTTGTATACAGCTGTACTGGGAGGCAAGTTAACCGTAAATACACCGGGCGCATCCCTGAATATGAATATACCGGCAGGAACAGACAGTGGTAAGGTTTTCCGTTTAAAAGGCAAAGGGATGCCTGCTTA
This sequence comes from Chitinophaga sp., assembly GCF_036569185.1. GTDB lineage: Bacteria > Bacteroidota > Bacteroidia > Chitinophagales > Chitinophagaceae > Chitinophaga. The sequence goes on along the minus strand of NZ_DATCRD010000282.1, from coordinate 3,877 downwards.
CGACAACAGCGGAACGGCAGGAGATCTATACATCAAGGCAGTTGTACATATTCCATCGAAGCTTTCCGACAAGGAAAAAGAATTGTTTCAGCAACTTTCACAATTAAATGAGAATGGCCATGCTTAAACTTTTTGATTATCTGGAAGAAGTGATTTCCACCGAAAGAATCTCACAACTTAATAATCCACGCCTGCTGTATACCGCCAGCGAAATTATGCAGGAATTGGGATACGGACAATCCGGTATGGAACAGGAACCGCTGGACAGGGCTATGCATGCCTGTGCGGCATTGAACATACCGGTGGATTATAACTTCAAAAAAGTATACTGTTTCAGGGATGGTGAGCTTACCACCGACTGGCAGCTGTCTGAACTGGCTACCTACCTGTTCATGATCAATTGCAACCCGCTGAATCCTTTTGTGGCGAAAGCCCAGCTGATATTTATGATGAAAGACCGGGTATGAGGGACATCAACCGGACAGGCATCCTCATAGTGGTGATAATGGGCACCACTATGGCCGGGATCGACTCCAGCATCGTTAATATATCCCTTCCCGTTATGAGTAAGCAGTTTAACTGTACGCTCGACGAAATTGAATGGGTAATTACCGTATACATGCTCAGCTTTTCCGTATTGATGCCGCTTACCAACTGGCTGAAAAACAGGATCGGCTTTTTTAATCTCTATATTGGCGCCATTTCCCTTTTTACCTTAGGATCTTTAATGTGCGCCTTATCCACCAGCCTGGATTCCCTGCTTTCTGCCCGCGTGGTGCAGGCATTGGGAGGCGGGGCCATGGCGCCCACTTCCATGGCCATCATTTCCTATGTATTCCCCGCCAGGGTGCGTGGTACCGTGCTGGGATGGTGGGGCCTCGGCAACCTGGTAGGCCCGGCCATAGGCCCAACGCTCGGAGGAATACTCACTGAAAAATTCGGCTGGCCCTCTATATTTTATATTAATCTTCCTATCGGGATACTTACAGTGGCGCTGGCCTTCCGTTACCTGGGCATACTGCGGAAGCAACCCCGGTTGAAACTGCCTTTTGACCTTACCGGTTTTGTGGCCCTTACCATTTTCCTGGTTTGCCTGCAATATGGGGTGGCGCGGGCGGAAGTAATCGGTATCACTTCCCCCGGGATACTGGCTACGCTAGGCGTGGCAGTAATAGCGCTTGCTTTTTTTATCTGGATAGACAAACACAAAAAAGAGCCGATCATTAACCTCGGTCTGTTTGCCAATTACTCTTTTGTGAGTTGTATCCTCGTTACTATATCGCGGGCTGCTGCATTGTTTGGCGGGTTATTTCTCATGCCCTTCCTGTTGCAGGAGCAGATGGGTTTTTCGGAAGGTATGTCTGGCTTGCTGATATTGCCTAATTCCGTTTTTATGGCTGCTATGATGCCTTTTGCAGGCCGCTGGTCCGATAAACATGGCTCCCGGGAAATATCCATGTTGGGGATTGCCCTGCTGGCAGTATCCATGTACCTGTTTGCCTTGCTGGATAAAGGAAGCAGTCTTACCGCGGTGATCATTGCCATGACGGTGAGGGGATTTGGTATGGGGCTTTTACTTGCCCCGCTGAATGCCGCCACATTGAGCGCCGTACGCCCAAGCGAAGTAACCATGGCTTCTTCTGTCAGCACTTTGATGCAGCAGGTAGGCGGGGCTATTGGCATTGCAGTACTGGCCATTGTTACCCAGGCGGCCTATAATAAACATGTGCTGGCGGGCCAGGAAGGCCATTATGCGCATCATCTTGCCCTGAAGCAGGGTTTTCATATTTCCCTTTTTATACTGCTGATAACCCTGATCCCGGCATGGTTCCTGCCCCGCAGGAATGTAGTGTTGAAAGATACGGACGCGCATATTGATACCTGATACTTTTAGTGCATGATTATTGGTGGAGATAGGTTAACTTTTCCGGCGCTTATGGCAATAAATGGTAAGAAGCATATATTGATGATCGATGATGATGAAGATGACTTTTTCCTTGTAAACTCTTTATTACAGGACATTTCACCCGATCAATACGTACTGCAGTGGGTCTCTTCCTACAAAGAAGGCCTGCTGGCAATTGAAACCCGGGCGCATGATCTTTACCTGGTGGATTATCGCCTTGGCGCCTACACAGGTATTGATGTGTTGCATCATTTCCGCAACCTGGGATATAAAGCCCCCGTTATTTTATTCACCGGCAAAGGCGATTACCTGATAGATAAGGAAGCTATGCAGGCAGGTGCTTCTGATTACCTGGTTAAAAGCGAGATCAATGCCGCCTTGCTGGAAAGGGCCATCCGTTACACGCTCGATAAATTCAGCCATCTGCAGACGATTGAAAAAAGCGAGAAACGGTATTTCAGCATCTTCGAAAAATCCAACGATCTTATTCTCCTGGCCGACTGTGAACATAAGATAGTAGCCGCCAACCCGGCTGCGCTTAACGTGTTGAAGTATGAGGAAGCGGAGCTGTATAACAGCCATCTCCAGGGCCTGTTTGCAGATCAGGGGGTTATCGGCGATTTCCTGGACCAGCTTTGCAGCAAAGAAGGAGTAGTGCAAAGGGAATATGTATTCCGCAGTAAGTCCGGGCAACAGCTGGATGTAATGATCAATGCCTCATTGCTGGATGAGAAGAAACAATTATACCTGTGCATCATCCAGGATATTACAGCCCGTAAACGGAAAGAAAGGGAAAAGCAGCAACAGGAAAAATTTGTAATCACCGGGCGCATTGCCCGGCTCATAGCGCATGAAGTGCGCAACCCGCTCACCAATATCCTGCTGGCGGTTTCCCAGCTGAAAACAGAACCGGTCGCCGAAACAGAAGATGCCGCGCTATACCTGGATATCATGGAGCGCAACTGTCATCGCATCAACCAGCTGGTAACAGAATTACTCCAGTCCACACGCATGTCTGAGCTGAATATGGTACCCCTCGGATTGAACGCGCTGGTGGAAAAGGCGCTTGATCTTGCGGCAGACAGGCTGCAGCTGAATGCTATTGCAGTGAATAAGGAAATGGGTGAGCCGGATTGTATGATCCTGGCAGATGAAGACAAGATCCTCATCGCTTTTCTGAATATCATCATCAATGGTATTGAGGCCATGAAAGCCGGGGAAGGAAAGCTCGATATCAAAACATGGCAGGATACTGAAAAAGTGTTTGTTCGTATAACCGATAACGGTAGTGGTATTTCTCCGCAGAACCTGGCGAAGCTGTTTGAGCCATTTTTTACCAATAAAACAAAAGGAACAGGACTTGGGTTAACGGCTACCCAGAATATTATACTCCAGCACAAGGGCACTATTGCAGTGGATAGCGAATTGGGAGAAGGAACCAGTTTCCTGATGAGTTTCCCGATAGCGGGAACGAACGAAAGCCAGTAATGTTGCAGCCGGCAAATATCGTGAAGTATCTGCCGGCTGCTGCTGTTTATATATCTTCTTCTTCCGATTTAATACCTGTTTGCGTAAATACGATCTTCCGTTGTTTGTACAGGCTGCCAATGGTCATTTTGAATGTTTTTTTGCTCATACCAAAAAATTCCTGGATCTCTTCCGGGGAGGATTTATCATGGTAAGGGAGGTATCCATTGTTTTCCTGCAGCAGGCGGAGAATTTTCCCTGATTCGTCTTCCACCTTGTTAAACCCGGGTTTCCCGGCAATCACATCTATTTTATTGTCTTTGATCTGGCGGATAAAGCCAGTTAATTTTTCGCCTATTTCTACAGGCCGGAACAGATCACTGTGGTGCAGTATACCTGTATGCTGGTTGTTAATGATCACTACATAACCGATATCGGTACGGCGGTATACCACCATGTTCACCTGGTCTTTTTCCTGTACGGTGAGATTTTCATTGCTGCGGT
>NZ_DATCRD010000281.1:0-32792 GCF_036569185.1 Chitinophaga sp. | reverse complement strand
CGGTCACATCTTCCGGTTCGGCAGCCGGCGCTACCACCGGCAATGCGGAGGCTTCCTCTCCCTGCACCGGCGTTAATGGAATTGCAGCTACGGCGGGCTCATTAAAACGGCGTCTATATAAATAATATATAACAACTGCCGCCGGCACTATACCTGCCAGCCACCACCACCTTACGCCAGGCCCGGCGCCCGTTGCAGCCAACAACGCCAGCTGCCCCGGCGGAAAGGCCAGTGAATAGATGCGCACTTCGGTGGATTTATCCTTGTCCATTATCTGCGTTACTGCCAGCAACTGGTGGCTGCGTGAACAATAATACAGATCGGCGCTGGAGCGGTTGTCGAGGAATGCATAGGGAATTGTATCGCCTGCCAGCTGGTACTCCGGCCGTGACAAAGAGCCTTTCACCAGTTGTAAGCGCGACCGGAACCGGTCGTTCGGAAACATCAATGCATAATAACTATGATCAGTGGTGTCTATCACCATTGAAGATGCAAACACGAAAGGTTCCGCAGGCTCGGGTAAGGTATATACTTTCCTGATACGGTTACCCGCCACATCATATTGCAGCAGGTCGTAGTAGTAGCGTGGGTTCAGCATTTGTTCCCCGTTATCGCTGCCATAGCCGCCCAGCAGGTAAGCGGTATCTCCATTTGCGGTAGCGCCCAGGGCGGAAAGGTATCTTGGCTTATAATCCGTTTGCTGCACGTTTACTTCGTCCCATTTGCGGGTATTGAAAGTGAAGCGTTGCACCCTGTTCTTATATTTCAGCTGCCCATAGCCACCGAGTATATATAAGGCGTTATCGCTTTTGCGGATAAATTTATTGGTTTGCCAGTACTGGGTAATATCTGCGGAATCAAAAGGGATGTTCCAGCTGCGGGTGGCGGGCTGCCATGCTGCCAGCTGTTGCTGGTCGATATGCACGCTGTACAATGTACGGTTACCGGGGTTGTAGATAGATTGATAACCGGGGGCCAGGTATTCCTGCCGGCTCAGCGCCTCTGCTCTGGAAGAGTGATCGCGCAGGAGAAAACGATGGATACTGTCGGCCGCCACGATATATAATTCTTCTTCCGAAGGATCAAAAGTATAACTTCCATTACCCTTCACCGTTAGTACCTTCAGCAGTTGCCATTGCTGGTGCAGCGGCGTACCCCAAACCGGGTTGATCACATTGGCCACACGGCGGCGGATACTGTCTTCCGCACGGGCGCCGGCCATTTCATTCAGCGGCCAGAAGGCATCCATTTTATTATTGCGGTACAAGGCAATGCTTTTTACCTGCATAGGCGGCACATCGCTGGTTTTAAAGCTGTGCAGCTGGCAGGCGCCGAAAAAAATACGGAAGCACTGATCTTTCAATACGATCCTTTTACTCCCGGAATTTTTACCATTCACGGTGAGCGACAGCATCTGCCCGTTATATTGCAGGCTGCAGGTATTCCAGTGATGAAACAGGAGGGCGCTGTCTATCCTGAAATCAAGCTGCGTATATACATCTCCGAAAACAACGCTGAATTGCTGTTCGCGGTGATTATAGATAAGATCAATATTCTGATGATGGTTATTAATAAGCCTTACCACATAGCCATAATACACGTTCCTGTCGGGGAAGAAGCTAAAGTCGAACGACAAACCGAAGCTTCCATCCATACAAATCGGGTCCTTGCCGTTCAATACCAGCGAAGTTCTCTTCTCCTGTACCTGCTCAAAGGAGGAGAAGACCAGGCCCTGCGACTTTGCAGGCAAATAAAAAAGTAAAAATATCCCCGCAAACAGCAGGGCTTTAAAGGAGCACATATTCATGGTGGAACACTAAAGGGCGCATCGATCTGAAAACAGGCTGCAAGTTATAATATTATATCATAACCGGCAGGTATTTGAATGAATGTATGCGTATTTTGGTGGTTTATGCCTCCCATTCCGCTATGCTTCAGCATTTTTGCGGTCGCCCACATGTGTTGATGAGGATGAAGTAGTAACAGGTGGTGATAACGGCTGGAAGGGAGGTATATCCTGTTGCGGTGGCGTAGTTCCGCCTGTTGTAAGCGGCACAAACGGGCCCGGGTCTGTTTTATGTTTTTTATCGTCATCCCCGTCCTTTTTCAGTTCTGCTTCCGGTTTACGTTTCAGCGGCTCTGCCTTCTTTGCTTTATCAAGCGCATCATCGAGTTTATTGTATGCTGATTGTAACAGTTCATCCCTTTTGTTTGCATCAAATAATTTCCCGGGAGCTGTCCAGAAATTTTTATACTTGTCAAAGATATCTTTTGCGTCTTTATCAAATTTATTTCTTCTCCATTCTTCCGTTAATTGCGGCAGGTAATGGGAACTGATAGCATTCCTGAGCTCATTCACGAGGCCTTCGGCAAAACTGTTTTTGTTTTTCGCCAGTTGCTCATTGAGCAATATATTTTTGTCCTTTACCATTTGCTGAAACAACGGCGCCAGCAACTCCGGGAGCGTTCTTTCACCGATCCTTACATCTTTCTCCCAATCGGCCCTGGTTTTGCTGAGTGTTTTTTCCTGTATATCTGTAAAGCGTTTCCTGTACTCCGGGTTAAGCTCCGGTGTATACTTATCCATTTCTTTTCTGAAAGCCGGTTCCAGTTCCCGCAACCATTTTGCCTGTTTGAGCTCAGCAAGGGTTTTGACCTCATATTTGGGAGCATCCGTTTTGGGTGGCGTTTTAACCAGCTTCTTATCTTCCGCTGCTTTTTTTACTTCCTTTATTTTCTCTGCATAGGTTAACAGGTTAGCGTCTCTTTCCGTTTTTTTGGCAATTACGAAAGACTGTCCTCCCATAGTGTCTGTAGTGAGGATCTTATCTCCATGAATAAATTCTATTTTCTGTGCAGGTATTTTAATCAGTTCGTAGCCCGGTGGCATTTTGAATGCGGTGGTCACCTCCAGGTTATATTCCTTACTCACAAGTGATGCCTTGTCCAGCCCCAAAGGCAGAAAAAGATAGTCGAACGACGGCCCGTTTATAATATATTTCCCGAAGAGATGATAATCCGGCGGCACTTCTTTCAAATCCCCGGTCAGTGAGCTGTAATAGCCTGGTATAAAGGTTTCCGCCACAGGGGCGATAGTTCCCTTTACAGGGCCCGTTGCTGTGGGCAAGGTATGTGGCACTGTTTCATTGAAGATCGGGGATTTGCCGCTTAACCTCCAGTGATCGGGGTCACTGCCATCCTTGCCGGGAATTCGTTCCATTGGCTTAACGAGGAACCTGAACTTTGCAGGAAGTTTCGTTTCCTCCAGGAAGTTTCCATTATAGTAGCCTTTATATGTTCCCCAGTCCAGTGATTCCGCTTCAAACCTCACCACTTTATTATTGGCATTTACCGCGTCTTTGGTTTTGGCTTCCACAGTTGTTTTCATTACAGTATTAAATGCTGTGGAGATGGGCACTATATTATCATTGGTACCCGGGCCATGCAGGTGATCGTTCAGCATATGCCCACGTATATATTTGACCCTTTTATTAAGAGCGGTGAACAGCTTTGAGTCTTCTGAAGGGGAACTTCCCACTATACCATCCATTCTTGGGAGGATACTGAGGGGCTCCATAATTACTTCCTTGCAGAAAGCATCTCCATCCACCGCGTGCAGGGACGAACTTTTTTTACGGGAAGGCGGCCGTACTTTTTTCATTACGTTACCCGACAGTGCGTTCAATTGCTGAAGGTATACAGCGATCTGTTTCAACTGGTTTACGGCTAACACTCTTTGCTGCTTTGTAGCCGCCACATGTTTAGACGTTTTCAGCTTGCCGGTTGATTTACTGACCCTGTTCGCCGCTACGGTAACACCATAGGTATTGGCATGCACCTGTTTAGCCAGCGTTTCTATATCATCCAGCAGTTTGACAATAGCCGGGGTCATATGCCCGGTATGTTTGGTACGTTTTCTTTTGAGGAAAAGCTCCAGCGTTTCTTTATCTGAATGCACCCATAGCTGGCCATCGGCCGTATCCAGGATGAGGGTATGCGCTTCATCTTCCCCATCATCGTTCATGTCCAGCAGCAATGGCTCCATCAGCTCTCCTTTCGGGGATGTTTCTTCCTGCGGAGGCGCTGCCGCAACTACTGCGGGCATCGCAATGCCATGAGTAGCCGGTTGATTGGCGGCGGCCTGGGAAGTAACAAAGGTATCCGGTGAGGCAGGGGCCTTCATAGAGATGGTTATTTATAAGGAAGTTACAAAATTTTATCTTTTATTTTAACTATCGCCGCCGTTTTGTTGTTGATAGGATTAATCTTATATTAATACGAAATGCCTGTTTTTTAGCGATGTTAATTTTATTGGCCAATGAAGATCCTGTTGCTTGTATTCATCATAATATGCCCCTTTGTATCTGCCGCGCAGGTGGATAGTACCAGTTCGGTGATCCGGACTTTAAGAAAGCTTAGCGTCACCGAATCTGAAAAAAGCATTAAGAAATATAATGAGGAGAAAACCGCCAGCCGCCAGCGGGCAACGCTTCAATATATCCAGGTTTTTAACCAGCAGGCAAAAATATTTCTTAAAAGAGGCATCGATACCATTGCATTCAACAGGTTCCTGGCAGATGTTAAGCATTCCCTGACACTCGTGAAAGACGGTATCCTGGTTAACAAGGGCACCAATCAGACACAGCGGAACCTGGATGTATCGTCGGCTATACTTAATGAATTGTATGCGCGCGTTAGCAACAGGAAACAATTACTGCAGAATTATTCGGCCAGGATCACCGCACTGAGCTTCCAGATCGATTCACTTTCCAGCGACCCTTCCCTGTACGCATTCCCCGAAGATTCTGCCGGCGCAGTAAAGGTGATAAAGCGGCTATATGTAACGGCGGTGGCGGTATCGCCGGTAGACAGCGCCCTGGAAAAAGCCGCCGGCATTGTGGAAGAACAGCAGCTGAAAACAGACCTGCTGCTGTTTGACATTAATTCCACCAGGGAGGATATGGAAATATACAGCGGTCATCTTTCTGGCCAGTCGTTTCAACAGGAATTCCCTTTCATCTGGCAGGACCCGATATTCTCAAGGCCCCTGTCAGACATCCTCCGGTTTTCCGTTGCCAAGGAAATGATGTTGCTCCGGTTCTACGCAGAAGATCATTTGCTCAGGATATTTTTCATGTTGTTTCTGCTGGCGGGGGCCTGGTATTTTTTATATTCTCTGAAAAAACAGATACAGGCATCTTCTTACTCCAATACCAGCACACTGGTTATTACCCACCCTGTGGCAACTGCCCTGCTGATCACGTTCTCCATTTTTCAATTCCTGTTTGCGGCGCCTCCTTTTATTTTCAGTTTTATACTTTGGGTTGTTTCCGCCATCAGCCTGGGGATCATTTTCAAAGGATATATCAGCGCCTACTGGCAAAGGTTCTGGATCATTGCCACCCTTCTTTTCATACTGGCTGGTATAGACAATATCATTTTACAGGCCTCCAGGCCGGAGCGGTATTTTATGCTGGCAGTATCTGTTGGCGGAAGCATTTTTATGGCTACCCTGCTGATCAATAAAAAAAGAAGTGAGCTCAGGGAAAGAAAGATCCTCTACTTCATTGTAATATTCCTGTTGTTTGAAATCAGTGCCTCCCTGTTGAATATACTGGGCCGCTTCAATATGGCAAAGGCATTCATGATCAGCGGGTATGTGAGCTTAATTATGGGCATCGTGTTCCTGTGGGCCATCCGTCTTATTAACGAAGGATTGGTGCTTGCTTCCGGTGTATATAAGCAGCCCAGCAGGCAGCTGTTTTACCTGAACTTTAACCGGGTAGGCCAAAAGGCGCCGGCCATCTTTTATATTATACTTGCTTTGGGATGGGTACTGATAGTGGCCCGTCATTTCTACCATCTCCGCGGTTATGCCGCCTCCGTCAATAATTTTGTGACGATGGAACAAAGCATAGGCGACTACAGGTATTCCATTGCAGGCATTTCCATTTTTATTTTTGTTTTGCTTTGTTCCGTTTTCCTGTCGAGGCTGGTTTCCTATTTTGCAGCTGAACATGATATTCCCAATAATACAGAGAATACCCGTAAAAAATTTTCACCGGGCAGCTGGCTGCTCGTTATCAGGATCTTTATCATTACAGCGGGATTGATCCTGGCATTTGCAGCAGCCGGCATACCGATCGATAAATTTGTGATTGTGCTGGGCGCGCTGGGCGTGGGCGTAGGACTGGGTCTGCAGGGATTGGTGAATAACCTGGTGAGCGGCCTTATCATCTCTTTTGAAAAACCGGTAACAGTAGGTGATATCATTGAATTCAACGGGCAGTTTGCCACGGTAAAATCAATAGGTTTCAGAAGCAGCATTGCCAAAAGCATAGACGGCGCCAACCTGATTATTCCCAATGGCGACCTGCTAAGCCAGCAGCTTACCAACTGGACCATGGGCAATAATTTCAGGCGATGCCACTTAATGGTAGGGGTAGCGTACGCCACCGATATCAACCTTGCCAGAACACTGTTGCTTGATCTGTTCAAAGGAGATGAAAGAATTCTTGCTTATCCTGCACCGGGCGTTTTCTTCAAAGATTTTGGCGACAGTGCTATTGAAATAGAACTGATTTACTGGATCAGGGATATCAAAGAATATTTACCTGTAAGAAGTGAGCTTATTATGAAGATATCCGAAGCATTCAAAAATGCCGGTATCACCATACCATTCCCTCAACAGGATGTATACATAAAAAAAGAAACCGGTTCCCGCGATGATAAATAATTTATTTTTTCAACTTATCTACCTGAATGGCTATTAATTTGGGTAAATAATTAGGCGTACAATTTTTAGCGACTATTTCATCTTTATACAGCCCTGTACGTTCTCCAATTGCGATACATCTTGAACGATATTTTTCTTCAAAAATTCCGATTTGCGCTGCAGTGAAATTCATTGCCCATTGTACTTCCGGCACTTCTTTTTCAATGCGTGCTTCAATTTTAGCAAGTAATTCTTCACTATTTGGCGGTGGTGTTTGTCCTACCCAACGTAAACGGGCCTGATAATACCAAAAAACCCGCCTTTGTAGTGATGATTGGCTGTTTTCCCAGGATTCCATTAATGAAATTGTCTTTTTGTCTTTGGAAAGTTGGTTGGCCATTAACCAGTCAATTAACTGAAGTTTTTCATCTTCCTTATGTTGCCTGATGTCGTTATCTAAATTGTCAATGAGTTTTTGGGAGAGTTGTTTTTTATCCATAATAAGAATTGCCAGCTGCCGGGGTAAAAACTGACCTGTTGACCAAAGTTCCAAAGCTAATTCATGGTCTTTTTTAATCTCACCCGCAATTTTCCGCAGGTCTCCCAGCTTAGTGTCTGTATTGATTGTAGCCAGGATATTTTTTGCTTGTGAAGAGAGTCCCATATCAATCTTTTATTTTTCGAGACAATAAATATAATAATCCGCAGGATCATTTTTTAACGGATGCTTTTGCCTTACCGTTAAATCCAAGCGCCAGTTTCACCCAATAGTCAAAAGCCGCTTTTGTTTTAAGGCTGTCGTCATCAACATAAACATATCCTTTGTAGGCGCGGCCTTTCATGATTACGGTACTGCTGCCTTCTTTTTTAAGCGCCTCATCATGAATAGCGGGGTCAATGCGGCACATCATACGGCCGGGGCCTGCGGCCAGGCACATTTTACCATCTACCATAAATGCCAGGCTGCCAAACATTTTCTTCTCTTCCACATCCGGCAGATGGGCAAGGGCCTGCCTGATCCTTGCTGCTAACTTTTCATTGTAAGCCATAGCAGGAATTATTTGGGGATGTTCTTATCAAAAGTAAGCGTATCAAAAAAGATCCGCAGGGAGGTCAGTTTGCCATCCCTTGCTTTCCATAATTCCGCCACATCGCCGTTTATAGCGGCGCCGTTGGGGAATATGAAATCATAGTTCCCGGTAACATAAGCATTGTTGCCCTCGATGATCATTTCTTTTACACGCATGGATTGAAACGTGCGGGAGAAGCGTTTTATCACTTCGACATAAGCGGCTTTTCCCACAGTGGGTTCGGGATTGGTCATATTACCGCCAATGAATATAAAATCATCAGCAATAACAGGCTCCCAGCCTTCTTTCTTTGCAAAGCCCTGGTAATAGGCTTCCAGCAATTGTTTGGTTGAAGCGGAGTTTTCCATATCGTGTTTTTTTAGTGGGGAGATAATTTTAAAAGCTATTGCATTTTGCAAGTGAAAATACTGAAAGTTATTGTAAATTGCAAGTACTTTAAATTACCTGTATGGATAAAACACGGTCGGATTGCCCAATCAGTTGTTCCCTGGATGTTTTCGGGGATAAATGGTCACTGCTGATCATAAGGGATATCATGCTCAGGGGAAAACTGTCATACAGCGAGTTCCTGGACTCAGAGGAAAAGATAGCGACCAATATCCTGGCCAACAGGCTGGGCGTACTGGAGGCGGAAGGTATACTCACCAGGAAAGTTTCGCCGGCCAATAAGTCGAAGTTTATTTACAGTCTTACCCAAAAGGGGATCGACCTCTTACCCATCATCATCGAGATCATGGACTGGGGTGCAAAATACAATGAGAACTGCCCAAGAAGGGAACTTGGAAAGAAAATAAAGAAAGATAAAGCTGCCGCCATCAAAGAATACTTCGCCAAACTGAAGAAGCAGTTCACCTAACCGGTTACCCTGCAGCCATTCCCTGTAGCCCTGCTAACTCTACGTTACAACACACTTTCTCCTGCCCTGCTGTTGAAATACTATCCCTGAAGCCATCTTAAAAAAAGAGCATTTTATATTACCTACAAGTCATTTTTGCGCTTATCTTAGTATCATGTTTATGCTTAGAGAAAATCGTTTTTTTAGTTGCCCGACAGTATAGTTCAACCAAAACAGAGCCTGTTCCTGTAACACGACCAACGTTCGCATTGTAGAAACAAGATCACGTAAACAACCTGTAAATCCAAACGCGCGTGTAATACTCAACCAAATATCAGTTTCATTTAAAACAACAGAACATGAGAAAACCTCTCCGGCTATTGGTGACCTTGTCACTGATACTGCTAATGTTGCCCAACGCTGCGTATGCGCAGGAACTAAAACCCATTACCGGCCTGGTGCTGGCCGACGATGGTAACCCGTTGCCAGGCGTTACCGTCAGAATTAAAGGCAGCAACCGTAATGCCCAAACGGATGCAACAGGTCATTACCGCATCAGTGTAAGCCCCGGCGATGTACTGGAATTTTCCTTCATCGGCTACGAAAGCCAGCACATCCCTGTAGGTAACAGCACTACCATCGATGTAAAGATGCTTACCAGCTCCAGCTCACTTGAACAGGTGATTGTAACGGGAATGGGTATCAAAAAAGAAAAGAAAGCACTTGGCTACTCGGTGCAGGATATTAAGTCGGCCGAATTGCTTAAAAACAAAGACCCTAACCTCGTCAATTCCCTCAACGGTAAAATTGCAGGGCTGAACATCACCAATTCCGGGGGCGCACCCGGCGCTTCCGCCTCCATCATCATTCGCGGAGGCACCTCGCTGGAAGGCAATAACCAGCCGTTGTTCATCATTGATGGTATGCCCATGGACAACTCCACCGGGCAGGGCGATAACAGCGCATTCGACGGCTCCATTAACCAGAGCACTACCTACAGCAACCGCGCCATGGATATCAACCCGGAGGATATAGAATCCATTTCCGTGCTGAAAGGACCTGCCGCCGCTGCGCTTTATGGCCTGCGTGCCGCCGCCGGCGCTATTGTGATCACCACCAAAAAAGGTACAGCCGGTAATATAGCCGCTTCCGTTACCAGCCGCTATATTACCAACTGGGTAAACCGGCTGCCCAAACAGCAAAGCGTTTATAAACAAGGTTCCAGGTACAGCGGTACCCTTACCGATCAAACGGCAATGTCGTGGGGAGATAAATTTGGCGCGGGCGATAAGATCTACAACAATATGAAGGACTTCTTCAAAACCGCCAATGCGTTCGACAACAGCTTCACCGTTTCAGGAGGTAGTACCAATGGCAATTTCTATTTATCCGGTTCCAATCTGAACCAATCAGGCGTAGTGCCTTCTACCGATTTTGAACGCTCCACCGTGCGGTTCAACGGAGAGCAAAAGATAGGCATTTTCACTTTTGGCGTAAATGCCACCTATGCGCGGAGCGAAACCCAGAAAACGCTTACAGGAAGCGGCCTGTGGGCCTCCGGCGGATCAGGCTACATGGAAAGTATAGTTGCATGGCCACGGAACGATGACATGAAAGTATGGCTGAATGCCGATGGCTCCAAACACCGGCTGCTACCAGATATCCCGCTAGACACCGATGTTGATAATCCCTACTGGATCATTTACCGCAACCCGCAGTCCGACAAAACCACCCGTTTTATAGGCACTGCCTATGTGAATGTAAAAGTGACAAGCTGGTTTGACGCCACCTACCGTTTAGGAGTAGATAACTATTATACGCAGCTGCGGAATTTAATCTCCCCCGGCTCCAGTGTAAAGGAAGGCTGGCAAAAAGGAATGCTGTCTGAAACAGAGCGGAACTACAATTATGTGAACTCCAACCTGATGCTGAACTTCCACAAAACATTTCATAAAGATTGGGACGCGAGCCTCCTGTTAGGAGCTACTACCGAAGACGCCTACACGAAATCCAATTCGGCCCGTGCAGAAAACTTCACCATCCCCACCTTTGTCAGCATTAACAACGCAGCCAAGGAAAACCAGTATATCAGCCAGGGAATTTCCCGCAGAAGACTGGCGGGCTTCTATGGAGACCTGCGGCTATCGTACAGGAATATCGTGTTCCTGAGCGCTACCGGGCGTAACGATATCGCCTCTACCCTGCCGGAGCAGAACCAATCGTTCTTTTATCCGTCTGTAAGCGGAAGCCTGGTGTTCACGGAACTGATTCCCAAAAACAATATCCTGAGCTTTGGTAAAATACGCGCATCCTGGGCACAGGTAGGTAAAGATGCTCCTCCCTATCAGACCAATACCTACCTGTTCGGCCCTGAGCTTACCATTGGCGGCGGCTTCCGCAACTACTGGTCGAGAGGAAACGATAACCTGAAACCGGAAACCACCACCTCTACCGAGTTTGGTACGGAGATGCGTTTCCTGAACGGCCGGCTGGGATTTGATTTCACCTGGTATGTTACCAACAGCCGCGACCAGATCCTGACGCCACGGGTAAGTAATGCCACCGGTTATATTCTCAGCTCTGTGAATACCGGTACCATTGAAAACAAAGGCATAGAAATATCCATAAATGCCACACCGGTAAAACGGAAAAACTTCAGCTGGGATATAGCGCTCAATGCGTCGCATAACAAAGGCGTAGTAAAATCCCTTCCAGGCTCCCTGCCTATCCTGTATGTAACAGACGTGCACCTGGCAACAGGTCAGGCTGCATCGTTTGATGGCGGCGTGTTTATGGGCGTAAGCGGTTCCGTATGGCAGAAAGATGAAAACGGTAACCTGCTACTCGACTGGAACACCGGTTATCCCATTCCTACTACTTCGCTTACTACGTATATAGGTAACCGTGAGCCTGATTTCCTGGGTGGACTGAACAACAGTTTTAACTATAAGCAGTTTAACTTTTCCTTTCTCTGGGATTTCCGGGTAGGCGGAGATGTGTATAACGGTACCGATTACCTGCTTACCTCCTATGGCCTGAGTGAACGGACCTTAAACCGCGACAGCGAAATTTCCTTTACCGGCGTAGCCAAAAATCCCACCACCGGGAAGTTTGAACCGGTAAGCAGAACGGTAACGGCATCTGAAAAATACTACCGGGACATCTATATAAAAAATGCTCCTTTCTTCCTGGAGAAAGTAAACTGGATGAGGCTTCGTTCTGTTTCCCTCTCCTGGTCGCTTCCTAAAACATGGCTCAGCAATATGCGCTGGCTGAGAGATGCCACCGTAACCGCCACCGGCACCAACCTGGTATTGTTTACCAACTATTCTGGTATGGATCCCGAAACCAGTACTGCCGGCGCAGGAGTAATAGGCTCCGGTTCCTCCGGCATCGATTATTGCGGTGTGCCTGCTACAGCAGGATTTGCCATTGGTTTAAATCTTAAATTCTAAATGTGCGGAACATGAAAAAAGTATGCTTGCTCATCAGCCTGTCGTTTACCCTTGCTTCCTGTAAGAAATGGGTAGATGTAAACGACAATCCCAATAGCGCCAATTCAACGGTACCTACGGCAGAACAACGGCTGCCTCCACTCATTGCACAGTTCTGCGATGCGTATGAAAGCACCGGTACCCGTGCCGCCTATCTTTCCCAGCAACTGGCCACCGTATACGCGGCGGGCGGAAGCAATTATAATCTCACCGCCTGGGTATCCAACACCACCAACATACAGTGGCCCTGGCAATGCTGGTATGTAAATACCGCCGTGAACGTAACGCCGCTGATCACTGCCGCTGAAAAAGTACAGGCATATCATTATATCGGTGCAGCCAAGATCATTAAAGCATGGGGCTTTGGCACATTATCAGACGTATTTGGCATGATGCCTTACGACCAGTTTGATGATCCCACTACCATCACGCCTAAGTTTGACCAGGGCGCCTACATCCAGGAAAAAGTGCTGGCACTGCTGGATGAAGCCATTGCCGACCTGCAGAAAACACAAGGCCCTACTGCGCCGCCATTGTCCAGGGGAGATATCCTCAACAACGGCAGCACCGACAAGTGGATCCGCCTGGCTTATGGCTTAAAGGCCCGCTGGCTGAATCATACTTCCGGGCTGCCTGGCTTCAACGCACAGGCAGTGCTGGATGCCGCATCAAAGGGCGCACAGTCCAAAGATCAAAGCACCGTGATGCAATATGTGGACGAAGGACCTGATGTTGCAGCTTCCGACAAACAAGCCTTACAATACACCAACACGGCTACTACTGCCAGGATCACCAAACTGTACATGGACTATCTCACCAACAACTATACCGGCGCGCCAAAAGGAGCTACTGATATGGAAGATCCGAGAATAGACCTGCTTATTCCCAGCACGGCAGACCAGAATGGAGTAATGCATCGTACACAGGCCGTGGATATGACTTCCGGCCTTACCAACACCCGGCCGCTATCTTATACGTATAACGCCAATACCAACACTTTTTCCAATCAGGACTCGGTTTATGTGATCCTGCGAAAAACACCGTATGCGCCAACGGCTACCGACCGCATACAATCTACCGGTACCTGGTATACCCGCAGGGGCGGAAAAGGTTTGTTGCTTACCAATGCGGAACTGCGTTTTATTGAAGCGGAGATCCTGATTAAACAATCGAAGAACACAGAAGCGCTTACCGCCTACAAAGCAGGCATACGTGCGCATATGGAACTGATGGATATTCCTGCAGGCACTATAGACGCGTTCCTGAACAGCAGTTCCGTGGTGCAGTCGCCGGCACTGCTTACCATCAGCCATATCATGATCCAGAAGTACATTGCCTTATCGTACTCCCCGGAAAACTGGGCCGACCTGCGCAGGTTGAATTACTGTACGGATGCAGCCGGAAACTATAACGAGGCAACAGGCGTTTACAAAGGGTTTAAACGCCCTGCACATGTGAACAGCCTGTATTACCCGGCTCAAACCGACTGGCCACGCCGTTTTGCGGTACCCAGTTATGAAATCAATTATAACAGCGAGCAGGTGCTGAGCGCTGATCCTACAGCAGGCAACCCTACTTATATCAGCCAGCCGGTATGGTGGAATAAAAAGTAGCATTGTTTTATATAAAGAAGAAGGCGTCTCAAAAATAGTTGAGACGCCTTCTTTATGTACAGGTATTTATCTCAGTGCTTCACGGTCATTCCCTGTTCCGGCACATACTTATCGTATTCCATATGCTTTGCGATACGCATTGCTTCGGCTTCTCCCTTCAGCTTCGCTACCAGGTGCAGGGCGCCGTCTATACCCGCGGAGATCCCCGCTGTGGTGAGGATACGGCCATTATCTACATACCGTACATTCGCCAGCACTTTTGCAGAAGGCACTGCCTGCTGTAAAGATTGTATACTGTTGTGAAAGGTAGTAACGGTAAGATTATCCAGCAAACCGGCCCTGCCCAATACAAAAGCACCGGTACATACAGAGAAGTAACCTTTGGTAGCGGCATCACGGCTTTTGATCCAGCTGATCACTTCCGGATCACCGGCGGCCACCCCATCATCTCCGCCGAATATCGCGAAAATGTCGGCCGGTGGCGCATCCTGTATACTATAATCAGGTATTACTTTCAGCACGCCCTGTACAGTTACCGGCGCTTTCGTTTTGCCAACTGTAAATATCCTGAACCCCGCATAGGAAAAGACTTCCAGCGGACCAGCAAAATCGAGCACCTCCGTGCCATCATACAAATAGAAACAGATGCTGCCGGCTTCCTGCCGGGAGGCTTTTGAGGTCTGTTGTGGTATCAGCCTCATCCCGCAATGAGGGCACTTTCCGGGTTGCTGATATACAATTGAATCACAGCGGCCGCAGGGAGGGCAAACATAGCTCCCCGTTTGCTGTTGCGCCATGCTCCACAAGGGTATGCATAGCAATAAAAAGAAAAAATGTTTCATATGGTGTGATTGTGCCTGCAAGTTACGGCGGCGGTACCCTGCAAAGAAGGACAAACAAGCTGCCGATCAGGCCATTTTAGCTTTCAGGCCCGCTTTCTTCGCCAGCTGGCCCAGCTGCCGTGTGCTGCCGATCCCGCAGGTTTTGGCTACCCATGCCAGCTTCTCACCTTCCTTCAGCAATTGCATGGCTTTCTCTTCCCGCAGAACGCGGATATACTCCCCTATAGTAATACCAGTGATAGATTTGAAGAGACGGGTAAGGTTGCGCTGCGACATATACACCATTGCCGCCAGTTCGGAAAGGACCAGTTTAGTATGGAGATGATGGGTGATATGATCCTGTACAGCATGTACCTGGTGATTGATATGCTGCCGGTGTTGCAAATGGATGCTTTGCTGCGACGATGCTCCATCACGGCGGATATATACCACCATGTCCCTGGCCACCGTATAAGCGAAGGCTGGTCCATGATCTTCCTCCACGAGGAACAGCGCCAGGTCAATACCCGTGCTGATACCGGCGCTGGTGTAGATGTTATCGCTCTTTATGAACAACCTGTTCTCTATTACCTTTAACTTCGGGAAGTGTTGCTGCAGCGCCCTGGTATAGCCCCAATGCGTTGTACAGCTGCGGCCATCGAGCAGGCCTGCCACCGCCAGCGCAAAGGCGGCAGTACAAACAGAGCATACCGTAGCGCCTATCCCTGCCGCATGTTGTAACCAGGGTATCCATATACCGTCATCTGCATGATCCCATTTCGACAGGTCCATACCTGCTACGATCACAATATCTTCCGGCTGTACCGTGATGGCGCCCAACGGCTCCACCTGTGTAAAACCCAGTCCTGATGAGGTTCCCGGTGCTGTAAAGGGCGATACATACCGCAATTCATAAGGATGGCCGCAACAACCTGCTTCGTAAAAAACAGTGACCGCGCCCGCCAGGTCAAGCAGGTGCACATGATCAAACAAGAAGAAAATAACGCGTCTTTTTTTCATGCTGCTAAGATAACAAAGCACCTGCATTCATGATAACCGTTAAGGCACATCATCATCTTTCAAAAACGGTTGCAGGAAAAAGTGCATGATCAGCAATCCAAGTACAAATCCGATACCCAGTATGGCCAGTACACTTGTTAGCGGTACGCTATGGCATTCCCCTGGTATGCTGCTGATGCCTACAAACGGCATTTCCTTATTGAGAAAAAGCGCCATAAACCCGCTCACCACGGTAAGCAGGATCAATACAATCAACAACATCAACAACTTCTTCCGCCACTTCCAGTCGTCCCCCTGTGTTTTCACAAAATAAAAATAGGCGGCACCCGCAATGAGAAATAGAACAAAGAAACCAATGGTGAAATAAACAAAATACGTGTCGCCTTCATATTGCGACACATCCACGCTGCAGGGATCTTTGAATAAAATAGCATAGATACGCAGCTCTCTCTTTACACGCTGCCAGAAAGTTAAATTTTTGGGGATAGGCGGATACAGGGAAACCGTATCCAGGAAAAGTGTATCTGTTACTACAAATTTGTCGACCAGCGCATCAGAAAGATCTGTAGTGCCATTGTCTGCACCCAGCGTCCACAGGGCCACACCGCCAAGTTTATTCTTCAGCACAAAGTCGTATTTCATAGACATACTGATGCCATCATCAAACCAGATCTCTTCTTTCACTACTCCATACTGATCTCTTACTTCAATAAAAAAAGTGGCGGTAGTTTCATCGAAGATGGGAACGGTATCAGAAGGATACTGTTTACGTATATCGCTGTAACTAACATAGCGGCTGAAAACATCGGGGCTGCCATCCCTTCCCTTTTTCCATACAGCGCCATAGTAAGGCAGTAAGAGAGCAACCTGCGAAGGAGGAATATCGCCTTGGAGATATCTGGTAACAGCGCCGGTCAGAGACTTTGAAGGGTTGCCATCCAACGGCGCCAATGGTCCCGCCGTTTCACCACCCGCCTGTGTAAAATCAATGATAAATAAATCCACGTAGCTATGGAGCGCGCGCAGGTCATAGTTGTAGGAAGGATCATAGGGCGGTACCACTACATTGATCTTAAAATTTGCATTTGCTTTCTTCAATGCCCCGGAAAGCATGATGATAAAACTACTGAAAGCGGCACGTTGATTATCCGGTAATGCCTGGAAATAAATAGTCACGCCATCTGCTTTCTGTTGTACCAGCAAACGGGCAAGGCTATCCGAAAATATGGTCTGTGCATTTTTACTTTTCAGCAATGCCAGTATATTGCTGCTTTTTTTATCCAGGAAAAGAAACTGCAGGTTGCATCCTGCCGACACCGCATCGGGAATGGATCTCACCTGATCCTGCCGGAAGGCCGGCTCTATCTGACCGGTTTGCCCGTTTACCAGGTAACCAAGAAAACTATAGGTACTTAATGCGTTAAAGTTGTAGGTAGTATAATCCTGCTCCATCCAGTATGGCTGGATGCCCATTACATTTACTTTTTGTGAAAGCCGCACCAGGTAACGCGCCCCGAGACTATCCCCCATTCTCAATGTATCTACCTGGTCAGGCGGGCGCCCGTACAGTGAGCGTACAGTATTCAGGTGAGCAGCCTTCGCATTCTCTGCATCCTGCTCCTCGCTTTTCTGCTGTAGTATCGGCATCATCTTATCTACCAGTGCATCCAGGTCTGTTCCGGGCACAGCGCTGTCCGGTTCCTGCACCGCTTTTTTACCGGCGGTGTCAGTAGCTGGTCCGGCAGGTTCGTTAGCATGACTTGCAGCAATCTGGTTCAGTAATGCCATCAGCGAATCAAACTGTTGGTTCTCTTTTTTGGTTAACGCTGCATTCAATTTTCGTATGTCATCCTTACTAACTACCAGCGAATCTGTCAAAGTCTGGTTGATGATATATAAAACGCGTGCGCGCTCGCGCGCCTGGGCATTATGTCGGAAACGGAAGAATTTTAAAATACGCTGTATCAGTTTTGTGTTGACAGAAGTATCCTGCGGCAGCTTTGGAGGCTTCGGCGCTTTCGGCATTGGTGGCGGCTTTGGCGGTTTTGGTAACTTAACCGGCGACTCCTGGAAACAACCATACATGCAGGTATTACTGCCGTATACGGTGTTGTTGCAATGAAAGAAAATGAGGTATGCAATTATCAGGGCAGTTATTTTTCGAGAGGGATTCATCAGGATGCTTAAGAGAAATAAAAGATAGAAAAATATTTTTTCAAATAAAAATATTTAAATCGCTTTTTTGAATTTATATTGTGACATCAACTTGAAAACTCGAAATCATTCTCAAAATAACGGACCTCATTCAGCCCGGATAATTTACAGGACAGTACACACATCACACGGTAAGAATTAAATACAATTCCAATGATCTATGAAGCCCTTAGCTGTGTTACAGAAGATATCAACAATAGCCTGAAGCGAAAATTACAGATCAACGAAGATAAAATGATCCTCTCCGGTATAGTAAACCAGGATGGTTCCATTGCCATACAGGGAGAAAACAAAATGCTTGTAACGCTTGTCAATGTTGAAAAAGAAACAGCGAGAACATCCATATCCAACAGCGGCGCCGGTATGTACAATACTTCAGCAGCAGCCGTTTCCATCAATCTCTATGTCCTGTTTTCTGCTTACTTCAGCAGCAGTAACTATGCACAGGCCCTACGATTCCTTTCATACACCGTGGCATTCTTTCAATCTAAAAATACTTTTACCGCACAAAATACGCCATCGCTGGATGCAGGCATCAGCAAGCTGGCATTTGAACTGGAAAGCCCCGGGCCAGACAGGTTAAACAACATGTGGGCCACGCTGGGCGCCAAATACATGCCATCCGTGTTGTATAAAGTGCGCATGTTAACGTTCGACGATTCGATTATTAAAGAATACAGGCCAGCTATTGCGGGCACTGCCGGGGATCTGTTACCGGCCAGATAATATTATCCTTAGCTAGTTGAAAAATATGAATGAAACAACAATATGAAATACTGACCACTATCCGTTACCGTCACGATTTTTTCCAGGCGCTATTCTATGAAGGCATTGGCATCCGTATACCTGCCGCTACCGGAAAACAATTACTGAACGCTGACCTGTTGCTTAAACAACAGGCATCCGGATGTACGTTGCTGTACAATTCACTGGGCGCCGGAATGCGCACCAGGAGTGGCTTATTGGGTAGTAACATAACGCTTGTATTTGAGATAGTGCTGAAAGATCCTTTGTTTTATAACTATACGGCAATTGATACCAACGATATTACCACAAGGTGTTTTATGTTTGGTAATGATACCGCAAATGCACCAGGCGTTTTACACCGGTATTCCTATGCAGATGCAGCAGACCTGCGTGGAACAGATGAATTGCAGGAAACATACTTTACAAAACCATTCGGGCTATTGGTACTAAGGCTGGATGAATCCCTGCAGGATAATTACCTGATCCACTTTAAAGCCAGGAGCACTTACTGGTGTTATTACCTGATGAGTGAACAGCTGGCTGCACTGGCCCACCCGGTAATACTAAACAACAACGGGGTGTCCTGTTTCAGCGAACCGCTGCAGGCAGCGCTCCCGGAGAGGAACCAGGTTCCCGTACTGGTATCCAAAGATCCTATCCCGCTTTCTGACAGGAGTCCTGATATACTCAAACTGGCAGACAGGGCACCGGATGGAAACAACAAACACAAGGTCATCATCTCCCCTCTTCCTTCACCGGAGATCAACAGGATATCTGCTGCGGGAAGATCATGGCATACCAATGGTAAAACGTACTCGGAAATATTTTTATACTAAACAAAAAAACACCTAATATGGCATCAACCTTCATGACCCCAGGGGTTTATATTGAGGAGAAAAATGCGTTCCCCAGTTCCATTACCGCTGTGGAAACTGCAGTGCCTGTATTTATAGGCTATACGCAGAAAGCAGAAAGGAATGGTAAATCCCTTGTTCACAAGCCAACCAGGATCACCTCCTTCGCGGAGTACCTGGAATACTTTGGCAGTGAGTTCAAGCCTAAGTTCACCCTGGCGGATGCTGATCCCAAGGTGAAACAGGAAACTTTTAACATCAACGGGAAACCTTCCGTGGTGCAGATCAAAGACAACAACACTGCTTACTTCTACAACAGCATCCGGTTGTTTTTTGGTAACAGCGGAAGTTTGTGCTACATCCTGTCGGTAGGTACTTACGGCGGTCAGGCGGATGGCTTTACCATTGCGGCCGACGACTTCATCGGGTCTGACAGCAAGCCTAATGTTTTCACCCTGCTGGAAAAGGAAGCGGAGCCCACACTTATTGTCATCCCCGACATCATTGCATTGGGGGCTGATGCCTATACCTCGGTGTATACACAGGTGCTGCAGCACTGCGCAGATATGCAAAGCCGCTTCGGCATCTTTGATCTTGTAAAACAAAAGCCATCCGATGTACTGGAAGACGTGATAGGCGCCTTCCGGGACCAGATCGGCGTAAACTCGCTCAACTATGGCGCGGCCTATCATCCATGGCTGAAAACCACCATTGTACAACCTGACGAAGTAGACTTTGAAAACCTGGACGCCAGCGTTGACCTGGAGAAACTGTTACCTGAACCTGCAGCTGCACAGATCATCACCAAATTCAAAGCCAATGCAACGCCGGACAGCAACACGAAAAAGAACTATCACCAGTCGCTCAAAGCCGCCAGTCCCACCTACGTACATATCCTGGAGGAAATACGTTCCCAGTTGAACGAATTGCCTCCAAGCGGCGCTATGGCAGGCATTTACACGCTGGTAGATAATTCACGCGGCGTATGGAAAGCGCCGGCCAATGTATCCATCAGCATGGTATCAGCTCCTACCGTTAACATCTCCGGGGAAGAACAAAAAAATCTCAACGTAGATATCATGGCAGGAAAATCCATCAACGTGATCAGGCCGTTTGCCGGCATAGGTACGTTGGTATGGGGCGCCAGAACACTGGATGGCAACAGCCTCGACTGGCGTTACATCAACGTAAGGCGCACGCTGATCATGATTGAGCAATCCGTTAAACTGGCCACACGCGCTTATGTGTTTGAAGCCAACGATGCTACAACATGGATCACTGTAAAGAGCATGATCAACAACTTCCTGCAAAACCTGTGGAAACAGGGAGCGCTGGCGGGCGCCGCACCGGAACAGGCTTTCGATGTACAGGTAGGTATTGGCACTACCATGACCCCACAGGACATCCTGGATGGCAAAATGCTCATCACAGTAAAAGTAGCGCTTACACGCCCTGCAGAATTTATCGTGATCACTTTCCAGCAGCAAATGCAACAATCATAACCGGTACTAAAATCTATTCAATAACTTCTAAAACTTACAATTATGGCAGATGACGGCTCCACCCAATCACAGGCCACCTGGCCTATGGTAAAGTTTTCCTTCAAGGTGATGTGGGACGGCAAAGAGATCATATTCCAGGAAGTAACCGGCCTCACTTCTGAAACACAGGTAATAGAATACCGTGGCGGCAGTAATCCTGTATACTCCGTGGTAAAAATGCCCGGTATTGCAAAGTTCAATAACATCACCCTGAAGAAAGGTATCTTCAAAGGAGATACTACCCTGTGGGACAATTACGATCTCATTAAAATGAACACCATCAAGCGTTCCACCATTGTTATAAGTTTGCTCGACGAAACCGGGCAAACCGCCATGAACTGGACGCTTACCAATGCTTTCCCCTGTAAAATGACCGTTACTGATATGAAATCCGACGCTAATGAAGTAGCGGTGGAAACAATGGAAGTAGCGCACGAAGGACTGCATCTGACTAAATAAAAAACGGACAACGGGTAGCGGAATTGGTTGCAGGAACCGGCTTCGTTATCCGTTACTCCGCTTATTCATGCCCTCAAATAAATTGTCATGCCCATTCCGCCACCACCGCCATCATCTGCACAAACGCCCTTCTATCCGCCCGTAGGATTTTATTTCAGGGTAAATATACCTGGCATCACCGGCAGCAATGAAGGCAGCTTCCAGGAAGTGAGCGGTCTTACCGCTACCATTACACCGCTGGAAGCAAAGGAAGGAGGAGAAAACAGGTTTATTCACCGGCTTCCGCAACCGCCCAAATACGGGAACCTGGTATTGAAAAGAGGAATGCTCACCGGCTCACAGCTGATCACCTGGGCGCAAAATGCCATTAACCTCTTTACTTTTTCTCCCGTACCGGTAACAGTAAGCCTGATGAATGCCAACCGGGGACTGGTAGCTTCCTGGCAGTTCTTAAACGCGTATCCCGTAGCATACAAAGTATCTGAATTCAAAGCGCAGGAAAATTCTATTGCCCTGGAAACGCTGGAACTATGCTATGATTATTTTCAACAAATCAGTTAGTTATGCCTTTGGAAATAAGAGAACTGGTGATCAAGGTCACCATAGAAGAACATCCCCCTCAACAGGCCGCATCTACCGGTATCAAAGACCTTCAGGCCCTGAAAGATAAAATAGTAAGGGAATGCATGGATAAATTAATTACTAGCCTGGAAAACTCACCCGCAAGATGAATAACACGCAAGGAGGACCCACAAAATTATTACTGGCCGGCTATGCCGATCCGGAAACCACGCAGCTGATCGACAGCGTATCAGCCGTGATCAACCCGGATAGTTATACGCTCAACTATACCATCAATTACAAGAACACCGATGAACAGGGCGCTGTTGCGCCTACACAGATCTTCAGCAGCATGGAATCAGGGAATTTTGACCTGGAGCTGCTGGTGGATGGAACCGGTGTAGTGCCAATTCCCGGCGGGCTTACCGTAGATGCCTATATTGAAAAAGTGATGAATATCGCTTACAATTACCAGGGAGAAGACCACCGGCCCAACTACCTGCGGATCACCTGGGGCAACACTACTTTCACCGGCGTATGTAAAACCATCAACATTAAATACAGCCTGTTCAGCACCAGCGGCACGGCATTGCGCGCAGTGATAAAACTCAACGTAATAGAGTCCGTAGCCTTTGCAACGAAAATAAAAGAATCCGGCGTAGCGTCGCCGGACCTTACACACATACGCACCGTACTGGCCGGTGATACACTCCCGCTAATGACCTACCGCATTTACGGGGAACCGGGTTATTACATGGAAGTGGCCAGGGTGAACGGTTTGAACAGCATTCATGACATCAGGCCGGGCGACGGGCTTTATTTTCCCCCGCTAAAGAAATAATCGCTCATGGCAACAGTTGTACCTATCAATATAGCAGATCCTACCCTGCACTATACCATCACGGCAAACGGCACCGCCGTGCAGTATACGTACCCTGTTATATCTGTTACCATACATCATGAGCTGAACCGGATCTCCTATGCAGAAATCATGCTGTCGGATGGTACCACCGCCAAAGCATCTACAGGCGTGATAGGCGATTTCCCGGCGAGCGACAGCGACAGCTTTTTACCCGGCAACACCATCACGATCACTGCCGGGTATGGCAACGGTGGTGAAGAAAATATTTTCACCGGCATAGTGGTAAAGCAAACCATACAGGCTACCGACCAGGGATTTCACCTGATCGTTACCTGTAAGCACAGCGCGGTGAAGATGACCATCACCAGAAAAGATGCGGTGTTTATGAACCAGGTAGATAGCGCTATCATGTCTGCCGCCATCAGCAACAGTGGTTTGAGCGGAGAAGTAACCAGCACCAGCGCCGTTAATGAACTGGTGTTCCAGAAGTTCAGCACCGACTGGGATTTCCTGTTATCGCGTGCGGAATTTAATGGTTACGTAGTATCACTGGTAGCAGATAAAATAGTAGCAGCGCCACCCGTAGTAAGCGGGGAGCCCGTGGTATCCGTAGCTTTCGGCGAATCGCTGATCAGCTTCAACGCTTCTGTGAACGCAGAGAAACAGGTGCCTTCCCTTTCCGCTGCCGCCTGGGATCCGCAAACGCTGGCCATGATCACGGCGAACGCAGAGGAGCCGGGATTGAATGCACAAGGCAATATCACTGCCAGTACGCTGGCTTCCGCGCTGAGTCAGACCCCGCTGCAACTGGTATCCAATTCTCCCCTTGCACAGGAGAGTTTGCAAACATGGGCCAACAGCACCTTATTGCGTATGCGGCTGGAATCTGTCAGCGGGCAGGTATCTTTTATGGGCAATGCCACCGTATGGCCCAATACCCTGATCGCCTTATCCGGCGTAGGCGCCCGCTTTAACGGGAACGCCTATGTGTGGGCGGTAACCCATACGCTTAAAGAAGGCGTGTGGAACACCAATGCAAAATTTGGTTTGAACAGCAAGCCGATCTATGAAAGGGAAAATTTTTCCTACTCACCGGCCAACGGGCAGCTGCCCGCCATACAGGGACTGCAGCTGGGCACCGTAGTAGCCATTTCAGAAGATCCCGGCGCAGAGTACCGTGTGCAGGTGATGCTGGCCAGTACCGCTACAGGGCAGCAGGGCACCTGGGCAAGACTGTCTACTTTCTATGCCACCGCCACTGCAGGCGCCGTATTTTTTCCTGAAGTGGGCGATGAAGTAGTAGTGGCGTTTGTAGAAAATGATCCCCGCTACCCGGTGATCATAGGCTCTTTATATGGCAAGGCAAAAACACCGCCGGTAACGCCGGCAGATAATAACAACTACATCAAGGCCCTGTATACCAAAAGTCAGTTGCAGGTTAGCTTTGATGATCAGAACAAGATCATCACCATTCTTACACCCGGAGGCAACAGCATTACATTGAACGATACCTCCCAGGAAATAGTAGTAAAAGACCAGAGCAGTAACACCATTACCATGGCGCCGGCAGGCATTACTATCAAAAGCGCCAGCGACCTTACATTGGAAGCCACCGGGCAGCTGAAGCTGAGCGGGGCATCCATCAATGCAGCCGCTACTGCGGCGCTGGAAATGAGCGGGGCTACGCTTTCATTATCGGCCGACACTACGCTCAGCGCCACCGGCAATGCTTCCGCCACCCTCTCCTCTTCCGCATCCACGGTGATACAGGGAGGCGTGGTAATGATTAATTAAACCATAAAAAAACGAAACATGGGACAACCCGCCGCAAGGATCACAGATATGCATGTATGCCCGCTTGTTACGCCGGCGCTTCCACCTATCCCGCATGTAGGCGGGCCTATTGTAGGCCCCGGCATGCCCACTGTGCTGATTGGCGGACTGCCCGCTTCTGTTGTGGGCGACCTGTGCACCTGCGTAGGGCCGCCTGATTCCGCTATCATGGGCTCATTCACCGTACTGATAGGCGGCAGGCCTGCAGTGCGTATGGGCGATAGCACCGCGCATGGCGGCGTAGTGGTACTGGGATGTCCGACCGTATTAATAGGAGGTTAACGATGGCAAAAGAAATTAAATCATTTTTAGGGACAGGCTGGAGCTTTCCCCCTTCCTTTGATAAACCCAATGCATCCGTGCTGATGGTATCCGATATAGCGGATATTGAAGAAAGTATCCGCATCATTCTCAGTACCATTCCCGGGGAACGTATTATGCTGCCTGATTTTGGCTGTAATATCAGGAAGATGGTATTTGAAGTGGTAGACTCCCGCTTCGCCGCAGAACTGAATCATATCATTTACCATGCGCTGCTGGAGTATGAACCGCGCATCAAACTGGCAGACTGCCAGATCGCAGACCAGACCATGGAAAGCGGCGTGGTGTATGTACAGATCAACTACACCGTGATTGCCACCAATACGCGGCATAACATGGTGTATCCGTTCTATTTCCTGGAAGGCACCAACATCAGCATACGATGAACAACTACTTTGAAAATATACAGGATGGCGTGAGCCAGTTGGAACGGCAACTGGATGCACTGCAGCCTGCGTATGTAAAAGTGGATAACCGGAGCACCTTCGACCTGCTGGCGCAGCTTACAGCGCTCTCCAGCCAGTTCAACTATTATAATTTCCAGCATCAGCCGGATGGGGACTGGCAGGAGTTTTTTCATGCCGACCTGGTGATCATGCTCATCATCTGCTCCAACCTGCAATTCACCGCCTACGAGGAGAAATATCTTTTCCTGCGGGAAGCAATGGGGAAAGCAAGTAATGAAGCCGGTCTTTTTAAACATACCGCCGGCTTCTTTGTGCTCCTCTATGATATTGCCATTGAGCTGATGGATGTATTGCAGAAACTGTCCCTCTCAGATAAGCAACAGGTGATCCGGCATTATGCGGAACAGGTGATCCGGACGGTGGAAGAGGAAACCGCCAGGCTATACCGGTATGAAATACAGGTAAAACAGCTGTTCCCTTATGAAACCGCCAGGCATCATACCCTGCGCGGCACTGCCACTACTGCCCGGTTGCAGCAATTGTTCCCGGCCATCTCCCAACAAACCACAGATGGCGATGATACCTTCAGCGGGTTCTTTTCACTGAATGAAATTTACGACACCCTGCGCACAAAGTTTTACCAGACTTCCAGCGCCGCGTCTTTCTATCTGAAGAACCAGCTCCGCGAACGGAAACATACACCGCATATGGGGCTGCTAATGGCCTTTACGGAGCTTTATAAACACCTGCAGGACCAGATCAACGGAATACCTAAAAGACATCTCGATTATTATTACCGGACCATACTGGGTATGGAACCGCTGCACGCCGTGCCGGACAAAGTTCATATCCTGGTAACACCAGCCCCGCAGATCAGTTACCTTACACTGGACAAGGGAGAGATACTGCTTGCTCCCAGCCCGGCTAAAAAAGAACCGCTGAAATACCAGCTGACAGAGCATTTCAAAGCACATGCCACTGCTATTACCGCTATACATACCCTGTATGTAAGCAACTATTTACAGGTGGCAGCAAGGTCGCTGCAAACCAGCAATATCTGCGAAGCAGCCATCTATCATGCTGTTCACCCTGTAATACCGGCGCCGGCTTTTGCCAAACTAACCATCCCGCCTGTTACCTGGCCCCTGCTGGGAGAAGACCAGCATGATCTTTCCCAATCGGTGCGCACCATGGAAGATGCCTCACTTGGGTTCATGATCGGATCGCCAACATTATACCTTACAGAAGGCGTACGCTCCGTACAGGTACGGCTGCATTTCAACGCTGCCAGTTATGCCGGGCTGATAAAATACCTGCAGAACTTCTCCGCCGTTACCGGCAGGAACGCCGCTATCACCAACAGCGAGCTGATGTCCGGCGCATTCCTGCTGTATTATACTTCGCCTGCAGGATGGGAACAGATCAGTCATTACAACGTCCGGTGCACCGCCGCAGAACAGGCCGACAATGCCATTGTGATCAACTTCCTGCTGCGCAGCAGCGAAGCCGCCTTCTGCGTGTTTGACCCGGAGATACATAGCGGCAACATTTCCTCTGCGCTCCCGTTACTAAAAGTATTACTGAATAATAACAGCTTCCATCATCCTTATTCTTTCTTACGCCACCTGGTACTGGAAAGGGTAACGGTAACGGCTAAAGTAACCGGCTTCCGTACAGTAAAACTGGATAACAATATAGGAGAAGTAAATGCGCTCCACTCCTTCCGGATGTTTGGCCCTATGCCCGCAGTGGGATCGTTTCTCGATATCTGTAATACCAATGTGTTTAATAAGTATACGAAAGACTTCAGCATTAAACTGGAATGGCTGGATCTTCCTAAAAATATAAACGGGTTCGACAGCTACTACGCCGCCTATCCCGGCGGTATGTCCAACAATGCCTACAAGGTAGGCATCAGCAGTATCAACAACGGCGTGTTTTTACCCGAACGTGGTAACCAGGAATTGTTCCAGCTGTTCCGCACTTACCGCGACAAAGAAGGCGATCTTTATCTTTCTGATACTTCCCTGATCAGTAACCCTGACTTCAATAAGATCAGTTTTACCAACGGGATGAAAATGAACAGGGAAGCAAAGCACAGTACCACCAGTTACCGGCAGGGCGCCGTGCGACTTGAACTGGCGGCTCCTGCTGAAGCATTCGGGCACCAGTTGTACACGCTTATCTTCCCGGAAATTATTTTATATAATGCCAAACATCCTTCCCGGAAAAAACCACAACCCGGCCTGCCTTATGCGCCCATGATAAAATCCCTTTCCATTGGTTATACACTGGAGCATTCCGAATCATTGAAGCCCGTAAAAACATTTGCCCCGGGTGAAACCATGGAAGTACATCATGTAGGCGTATTCGGGAATGAATCCATTTACCCCGGCAATGGCTACAGCGATTTCTCACTGCTGCCGGTATTTAACGAAGCAGGGCATTTATACATTGGTTTTAACCAGCTGAAACCAGGAGAGGAACTATCATTGCTGTTCCAGCTGGAAGATAAATATTTCACTGATACCACTACCGATCCTCCGCCGCTGCACTGGGACTACCTGGCAGATAACAAATGGCATCCTTTTGATGGCATGTGTCTTTTATCAGATAATACCAATAACCTTTCCCGGAGCGGCATAGTAAAGATCCGGGTACCGGCCGGCATCAATACCAATAACAGCATCATGCAGCCAGGCGCCTGGTGGATCAGGATCTCCACGCCATCCCATGAATGCATCACCCCGCGGGTGATCGGTATTTTTCCCAATGCCGTAACAGCAGAACGGGTACTGCAGGGCATTGGTAATTCCCTTGAAACAGTATTATCCATTCCACCGCTGACCATCAAAAACACGAAACGGGATATCCGCACCATCCAGGCTATCTGGCAATTGTTTCCTTCCTTCGGTGGAAGAAAAAGGGAATCGGAAAGTAAATTTTATACACGCGTAAGCGAGAGACTGCGGCATAAACAACGGCCGGTTACTGCGCTGGATATTGCACAGGTATTGCTGGAAGCATTCCCGGAAATACTGATCGTAAAATGTATCACCGCCCCTCCCGGCGCCAGGGATGAAGACGCCAGTATTGTAGTAGTGCCCCGGCAATCGGACAGCGGGCTATTTATCAGCGCAGAACCAAAGGTAGACCTGGATACGCTGTGCCGCATCCAGGCATTTATGCAGCAGCATATTTCACCTTTTGTCCGTTTGTCTATCCGCAACCCCGTGTATGAAAGTGTGAAAGTAGTATGCAGCATCCTGTTCAGGGATCCGTCGGAAAACAACCAGAACAGCCACCTGCAACAGCTGCAGCTGGATATCCGGAAATATCTCTGCCCCTGGTTGTTTGATCCTTCCTCTCATCTGAAAATAGGCAGCACCCTGTATAAATCCGAACTGCTCAATTATATCAACCGGCAGCCTTACGTTGAATATATCACGGGGTTTTCCCTGGTGCATTTTTATTATACGAAAGATGAAGATACGGGCGTATTGACCGCTTATTCTACAGATACTGCCACAGGCGACCTGCAGGAGATAGTGCCTTCTTTGCCTCAATCGGTGCTGATCCCATCGAAAGAACACCTGATCACCGTGCTGCGCTCACCGGAATATAAAGCGCCGCAGCCGCTGGGCATTGATGCGCTGAAGATCAGCACTGAACTGATCATTGGCAACGATCCCCCCGCTATAACGGCAACGCCTCAACGACCGGATCACACCGCCGATGAAGAGATGCTTACCATCTCCCTGCTGCCGCCATGATGCACATCATATCAGCTAATCATCTCCTTATATAAATTCCAGACATATGGACATGCAACAAAGTAAAAAAGTATACGGGCGGGATGAGCTCAAACAATATTTCAGGAACGGCGTAATGCCTTCTGAAAATCATTTCGGCTACCTGATAGATTCTACTATCAACAAGCAGGAAGACGGCTTTTCAAAAGATGAAGACAATGGTTTGCTGGTGGCCACGCTGGGCGATTCCAAACGGCTGCTCTCCTTCTACCGCGCCACAGACGATCTGGAGCCATTTTTCTGTATGGAAAAAGATGAGCAGGACTATCCCGCACTGCGGATGAAACCCGGCACCGGCGAAGATGATCAGACCGGCCCGGGGAAGAGCTTCTTCTTTCATACCAATGGTAACCTGGGTATCGGGAAGAAAAGTGATCCCCGCTTTAAGGTAGACATCAATGGCTTCACCGGTATGCAGGGTCGCGTTGGCACTTTCAAAACAGGCACCGTTCCTGCCAACGGCAAATGGCATCCCATCCTTGAATCGCTGGATAACTGCCAGGCTTTTGAAGTGATGGCCAGAACCGGGAAAAAAGGCGCCGGCAGGATGGCGTTGCTGCATGCCACCGCGCTGGCTGCCTATGGCGGCGCGCATAACAGGATCAGCCAGCGTTGCGCACACTATGGCTTTTTCTGGAACAAGATCAAACTGCGCTGGAAAGGCGGCACGCATAACTATGCCCTGCAACTACGCTCCAACAGTAATTACGGGGAAGGCGTGGAAATTTTTTACAACATTACCCGGCTATGGAGCGATGAGCTGTTTATGCCGGAAGAATACTACTATTAATGTACCGATATGGCTGATACTCCCGTTCAGATCAACAGGGATAAACCCATTGCCGCTGCAATGGACTATGATCTTTTAATGAAGGAAGCAATTGCCCGCGTGCAGGAATTATCCGGTACCGAGTGGACCGATTACAACCTGCATGATCCCGGTGTAACCATCCTGGAACAGCTATGCTATGCCATCACCGATCCGGCTTACCGTACCGCTTTCCCTATAGATGAAATACTGGCAGATAAAAAAGGTAATATTGATCCGCTGCCTCATTCTTTTTTCCGCCGTGCAGAGATACTTACCTCTGCCCCTGTTACAGTGGATGATTACCGCAAACTGGTACTGGATGAAATAGAAAATATTGAAAACATCTGGATCGAGCCTGTGCAAACCACGCATCCATCCGGGTGCATCAAAGGTGTGTACCGGGTATTTATACAGGTGGAAGATGCCATTGCACAGAACATGAGCGGCAATGCAGACCTTATACAAAAACTGGCTGCGCAAACAGATCATTTTTTACAGTCGTACCGCAATATCGGGGAAGACTTTGAGCCTGCCGTCATCCTGCAACCGCAGGAGATCTTTATCAAAGCAGAAATTATTGTAGACAGCAGGCACGATCCTCACCAGATCCTCGCCCTGATGTGCAATGCCTTTGAAATGACGCTGCATCCGCCGGTAAGGTTTGTATCTGCCGCTGAAATGTATATCAGCGGTCATACCGCAGAAGAGATATACGCAGGGCCGCTGCTGAAAAAAGGCTTTGTAGCCAATACTGACCTGCATCCCCGCAAGCAAACCGCCGACCCTGCGGACCTGATGAAAAGTGTATCGCAGGTGCCGGGCGTGGTAAAAGTAAAAGCCATTTACCTGGCAGATGAAAACGGGACCTTCCAGGCAAAACCCATACAAATTAAAGAAGGCCATTACCCTTACCTGGAAATGATAAGCGGGAAACACGAAATAAAGATCTCCAGCGATAAATTTGAATACAATCTCCGCGATGCCGGTTTCCTCAATACGTATGAACAGGTAAAAACAGTAGCCCGCAGGAGGTTTGCCGGCCACAAAAATTCAGAAGCTTCCAAACCACTGAAAGCTACCTATCGCAACCTGGGTCAGTACTATTCGCTGCAGCATACCTTCCCTGCTATTTATGGCATAGGGCATGCAGGATTGGAAAAAGATGCGCCCGCCCTCCGCCATGCCCAGGCCAAACAACTGAAAGCCTACCTGCTGTTCTTTGAACAGCTGCTGGCTAATTACCTGGCGCAGCTGAGTAATATCGGCAATTTATTCTCTCCCTTCCTGCACCAGGTGCCTGCAGTTACCTATGCCACCCAGCCTTTATATAACGTACCGCATGCCGCCACCCTGCTGAAGGCTTTCACTGATCAGCAAGCCCCGCTTTCCTGGGATGATTTTACCCAGGATAACGGTAACCCATATATGAAAAACATGCAGGAAGCAGCGGAACCGGACAAGGTATACCAGGAGCGCAAAAATACCATATTGGACCATTTACTGGCGCGCTTCAACCTCGTGTTGCTGAAATATCCTGTGAACTTTTATGAACAAACCTACGGGCGTGACGCTGCGCCTGCAAGGATCAGCCCGGAGCTGGAGTGGAAAGCGGAGATCCTCCGCGACATGCCCGCACTGAGCGCCAACCGTAACCGCTCCTTCAACTACAGGGAAGATATTTTTGAAGGAGGCGAGCTGTCTGGCTATGAAACAATGCTGCATAAACTGCTGCATATACGACAGGAAAAACGGAAGCGGCTCACCGCCGCCTTTGATTCAGCTAAGTGGAAAGTAACTTCAGCGCATGCTCCCGAAGCACATATACATGTGCACCTGGTGAAGGAATACAAAGTAAAAGATGAGCTGATCAAAGTAAATATTGCAGAAAGTGCATCAGGAGAAATCATTACCGGCAAGCAATATGATTACGGCCGGCAATCGGTATCCCTGCTCCGTTACGGGTTGGACCCATCGAACTACCGGATTGTTTATGATGAAGAAGATGACATTTACCTGGTGGTATACCGGCACACCGCGCATGCATTATGGCAGGTAGTAAGCCGGGAAAATACACACGGGGAAGCCACCCATGCGCAGAAAGAAATGATCCGCCACCTGAAGCAGATCAGCACCGCGTCTGAAGGCTGCTACCTGCTGGAGCACCTGTTGCTGAAGCCCGCTTATGCAGACCAGGGTTTTGGATTCCGCATCTACGACAGGGGCAATAAGCTACTGCTGCAGCATGCACAATGGCTTACGCTGGATGAGCGGGAAGCGCAACTGGACAACATGGCACCGCTGGCGGCTGCATTAAACGAAAAGGATGCATACGGCAGCTGGCAGCAGCTGGTGCAGCAGCAGTATAATATTTACTACTATCCCGGCGATACGCCGGAATTGCTGACAGCAGCGCATTTCACAGCGCCAGCCTCAAAAGCTGCCGTAGAAAAAACAATGCTGGACCTGCTGCTTATGATCCGGCAAATGAAAAACGGGCAACCCGGCCAGGTACATGTAGTGAAATATGTAAAATATGGGGCGTCTCAAATGTTGCAGGAAGACTTCTTCAAATTCGGCATGAGCATCGTGTTCCCCTCCTGGCCAGCCCGCTTCCAGCAGCAGGAATTCAGGAACTTCACCGAAGCCATGTTCCGCGAGCATACGCCCGTGCAGTTCCGTATGTACTTCCGCTGGATAGGCATTGCGGCGATGCAGGATTTTGAGTTGCGTTATTTTAACTGGCTCAAAGCCATGCGTGGGGAGGGCGACAAGCCAGTCGCC
>NZ_DATCRD010000280.1:0-22667 GCF_036569185.1 Chitinophaga sp. | reverse complement strand
GAAAACAGTGCATCCTCACCAACAATACTGTTATATCCCCGTGGCAATTCCATAATCCGGTCATGGATGTTTGCTGCTTTTGCTGATTTTATAACCTCTTCTTCGCTTGCCTCAGGTCTGGCAAGCGCAATGTTTTCCCGGACAGTTGCACTTAACATTTGTACCTCCTGGAAAACAAAACTGATATGCCGGTATAAAACAGTTGAGGGCAGATCTTTAATGTCTACACCGCCTAGCAATATCTTGCCCTCTGAAACATCCCAGAACCGGGGTATCAGTTTGGCGATGGTTGATTTTCCGGAACCGGACCTGCCGACCAATGCGGTAGTTGTTCCCGGCTTTAAGACGATGTTTATGTCGTTAAGCGCTTTTGTTTTATTATCATAGCTAAAAGAAACATGTTGCAGTTCCAGCTCCAGGTTATTAAGTTTTTTTCCGGGTGCAGCTTCTTCCAGAACAGCTGTGGAAAGCAATGCTTTTACGTTAGTTGCCGCTACGCATGCCTCCTGTAATGCCGTTCCTCCATAGAACATCGCCAGCAATGGTGCGGTAATACCCAATCCCAATAAAGTAAAGGGAATGATGGCAAATGGTTCCAGCCATCCCATCTGAACGGCAAATATGCTTGCCGCCGTAATGGCAACCAATGCCATTAGCGGGGTAAGAAACAGTTCGGCACAAGAGGATACCCGCAATGTTCCTTTCATCATATTCCACATCACGGACAGAAAGTTATCTGCCGTTTCTAAAAAGCGGTGATGCGCCCGGCCCGTTTGTCCAAATGTCTTGACTACACTAATTCCCTGTACAAACTCAATTGCAGCCCCATTGATCCTGCCCATTGACTCCGTATAGGTATCCATCAGTTTCAGTCCCTTTTTCAATTGCCTGACGTACATATACATCCCTATGATAATGGGGATAAGCATAACCAAAGCCATTGACCAGCTGATAGTAAACAGGTATACAATCGTAATAACGGGAATGAGAAAAGCAGTGAGCAGCTCTAATGCGGCATGCGCAATGAGATAATGTATGTGCATCACATCATCTGCCATTCCTTTTTTTACATCCCCGGCACTACGGGTAGTAAACCACCCCAGAGGCGCCCGCACCAAATGATTCGCCAGTTTGCGCCTGATCAGTAGTTGGAAGTCATTGTCAACATCATGGGAAATAAAAAAGGCTGTATAAGTGCTGGCCATACGGATGATTAAAGCGTAAAACGCTATCCAGCAGGCCTTCCATGCGGCGCTCGTATCAACAGGACCTTCCCGGAGCAGTACTCTCGCTAAATCCGCTACCGCTATAAAAGGTATCACTGAGGCTATAGCCGAAATGCCTTGTAATATACAGGCAATGATCATTCTTGTCCTGACGGGCTTTGTTAATTCCAATAAGTCCTGCAAGGACAGGAGCTTGGGCTTTCGGTCCGTTTCACTGTTACTATTTACGGTATTCATGTTTCCTGATTTTGTAGTGACCCCAGCTTGTAGATAAGGGATCTCTTTGCATTAATATTCTTCTGCAAAGAAAGCAGGAACAATTGCTGCAAACAATGGCTGGATAAGGGGAATGACAGGACGATTCGTGGTGTTTTTCTGACCACGCTGTAAACGGGCGCGTAACTAATGCCACATAAGCTTCTTTACCTTTCTCCAGTTCTAAAAAATTAAAGGGAGATATAAGCGGATCCGCTTATATCTCCCTTAATCCTTTATTATCAAAAATGATCAAATCCTGCCAATCAGTATAATCAGCGTAATCCTGAGTCAGACAAAATCCGCATCAGGCAAATCCCCTTAGTTCGCCGGTTTTTCCAGCAACTTGAAGAACTGATCCAGTTGTGGTAATATCACGATCCTGGTTCTGCGGTTAGCGGCCTTACCTTCGGGGGTATCATTGGAAGCAATAGGCAGGTATTCGCTGCGTCCGGCGGCAGTCATACGTGCAGGCGGAATGTTATACTGGTTCTGAAGTACACGCACCACGGAGGTAGCTCTCTTCACGCTCAGGTCCCAGTTGTCGAGCAACACGTTCGGACGGTAAGGCACGTTGTCGGTATGGCCTTCCACCATAAATTCGATATCCGGCTGGGCAATCAGCACCTTGGCCACTTTACCCAGTACTTCCTTGGCTCTTTCATTGATTTCGTAACTACCGCTTTTAAACAGCAGTTTATCGGAGATGTCTATATATACCACCCCTTTGTCCACTTTAATATTGATGTCTTTATCATCCATATTGCCAATGGCGCCTTTAAGGTTCATCACCAGCTGCATGTTCAGGGAGTCTTTACGGGCAATGGCAGACTGCAGGTCTTTAATATAGGCGTCTTTAGCGCCGATGTTATCCAGTGATTTCTTGATACTTTCCGCCTGGGAGTTGGAAATAACAGACAGTTCTTTCAGGTGGTCCAGCATCTGGGAGTTATTGGTTTTCAGTTGCTCCTGTTGCTCGGTTAAATTCGTTACTTTTTCTTTGTAGGATGCAGCGGCACGGGCAGCATCTTCTTCGCAGGTTCTCAGCTTACCATAGGTAGCCCGGTAAAGGCTGTCGAGTTGTGCATTCCTCGCCTGCGATTCCCTTAATTTCCGGGGAGCAGAACAGGAAGCGAAAATGGTTACTAAAGCTACCGGCAAGGCTAATTGTGCTATTTTCATAAAATTATACTTTTTAATAATCTAATAATTAAGTATATATAAATAGTCGGGGATACAATGGGAAAGCAACCCCTCCATAGCAAATAGCAGGCCGAAGCCCCCCTCAGTCCGTTAGAACATTGTTAGAATTCAGCCCAGATAGATGTTGACACACCTGAAAAATTTAAAACCGTCATCCTAAAGAAGCTTTATTCATAAAAAAAAGTTAATGTTTTCCAATATCTAAGTAACTTGTCCGGCAGAGTATACGCTGTATCTATTTTCTATTAATTGCTGAAATGTATGAGAAAGGTGGTTTCTTCAGGTCAACCAACAATAAAGGAAATTGCAAAAAGGCTGAACATCTCTGTATCCACGGTATCACGGGCGTTACATGATCATCACAGTATCGGATTGAGAACCAAAACCAGGGTAAAGGAACTGGCTGCTGAGCTGAATTATGAGCGCAATCAAACGGCGATCTATTTCCAGCAGGGTAAAACATTTACCATCGGGATCCTCTTGCCAGAGTTGTCGGAGGCATTTTTTGCCAGCGCTATCAGTGGTATTGAGGATACTGCATACAGTAATAACTACACCGTATTGCTGGGCCAGTCGCACGACGATGAAGCCCGGGAAAAGCAGATCATCCAGAGCATGAAACAGCACCGGGTGGATGGCTGTATTGTATCCATCGGGAAAAACACCAGCAACTACGAGCACTTTGAAATGCTGCAACAGGCGCGTATCCCGGTAGTTTTTTTTGACCGTATTCCTGCCCTTCCGAATATGCATTCGGTATCTATTAACCTGGAATCAGGCACTGTACAGGCAGTGGATTTCCTGCTGAAACAAGGCCACCGCGTAATTGGTATGATCAATGGCCCCGAAACAATGGTGGCCAGCAAAGAACGGGCTACCGGCTATATCAGGGCGCTGCAGAAACACCGCCTGAAATACGATCCAAAAATGATCGTGAACGCCGACCTCACCACCGCCGGCACGGAAGAAGCCATGCAGTACCTGCTATCTCTCAAAAGAAAGGTGACCGCCATCGTTACTTTCAACGATTATGTAGCCATGGATGCGGTACAATATGCCCTGAAACAAAAATTGGAAATAAATAAGGATATAACTTTCGTATCTTACGCCAATACACCGGTAAGCGGTTATACGGCCTTCCCCCCTGCGGCATCTGTGGAGCAGTTCCCTTATGAACAGGGCCAGGCGGCTACTAATATGTTATTGTCACTCCTGAATGGGGAACATGCTTTGAACGATTATCAACGCACTATCATGGAGTCGCAGCTGGTGATACATCACCGGTGAGGTATTATCTTATCGATAACCTTGCCACAGCTGTTCACCGTGGCAGGTTACTCGACTTCATTGTTCGCTGTCTATAATTGCTGCTTTTCCAGCTTAGTTCACTTTCTGATTAATTGCTACAACGATTCTACATGATTTTTTTGGCATTCCATGTACGCAAACGCTTGCGTTATCCGCGCAAGCGTTTGCGTAAAGCCTGTTTTCGGGAATTTTAATCTTTGTTACAACACTCATCTGCTCCGCTGTTTGCGGTATAAAATAATAAAGCGAAGACCAACCCATTACGGTGATCTTCGCTTTACTGAAAGAAGTAAAAAAATTATTTCAGGTTCGCATCAAAATAATCAGTGATCTTCTGCATCAGGTGCACCCTGTCTTTTCCCAACACATTATGCAGATGCCCGGGATAAACAAAATAATCCACTTGCACTTCGTTGTCTACACAGGCTTTCAGGAACTTTAATGAATGCTGCCAAACCACCACATCGTCGTTAGTGCCATGGATCAGCATCAGCTTCCCCTGCAAATTCTTCGTTTGGGTAAGCAGGTTGGAGTTGGCATAGCCTTCAGGGTTTTCCTGCGGTGTATCCATATAACGTTCGGTATACATCACTTCATACATACTCCAGTCGATCACCGGTCCGCCGGCTACCGCCGCCTGGAATACGCCGGGATGGCGCAGCATCAGCGAGGTAGTCATAAAACCACCAAAGCTCCATCCATGTACGCCCATTTTCTGCTGGTTAATATATGGCAGCGATTTCAGGTAAGCCACTCCCTGTAACTGGTCGTTCATTTCCACAGTGCCCAGCTGCCTGAAAGTAGCCTGCTCAAAAGCTTTCCCGCGGTTATCACTACCCCGTCCGTCCATCGTAAAGATCACATAACCATGCTGCGCCATGTATTCATACCAAAGGTTGCCGCTGTAGGGATACGTATTGCGGATCAGCTGCACGTTTGGACCATTATACAGATAAACGATCACCGGGTAGGTTTTGGTGGAATCAAAATGCACCGGCAGGATCAGTTTACCATACAAAGGAGTACCATCGTCCGCTTTCAGGGTTACCTGCCTGATCTGCGGGCGCTGGAAATCTTTCAGCGGGTCGGCAGCGGTGATGATATTTTGTTCTGATTTACCATTGGTCGCAATTACACCTGCCACATAAGGCGTGGTACCGGAACTGTAAGCGTCCAGCACATAACTGCCATCCTCACTGGCTTGAGCATCATGCCAGCCTGCTGCTTTATCCAGCCGGGAAGGTTCAGCTGTTTTCTGCTTATAACTGGTTTTATAGAGATGTTTTTCCATAGGGCTTTCTTTGGAAGCCGTAAAGATGATCTCGTTCTTCTTCGTATTAAAACCTGTTAATTCATTCACCACCCAGTTACCTGAAGTAATCTGCCGCAGTTGTTCCCCTTTAGTATTATAGAGATACAAATGACTATACCCGCTTTTTTCGCTCCACCAGATAAACTGATCGGTAGTACCGGGAACAAAAGTCAGCGGGTGTGTGGGATGCACATATTTTGGATCTGTTTCTTCAAACAGCGTTTTTACCAGTTCACCGGTAACAGCGCTGTACTGGTTCAGCCACAAATGATTCTGTTCACGGTTCAGCAGCGCTATATAAACGGATTGCTGATCGGGCGCCCATGTAACACAGGTGAGGTAATGATCTGCCGGGCCGCCGGTTTTGAGGAAAATAGTTTTTTGGGTAGATGGCTGATAAATACCGAGTGTTACTTCGTGGGATGTACCGCCCGCCATCGGGTACTTGATGTTGGTATTATGCGCCGGGGTTACGGACCAGTCGATAACAGGATAATCATTTACCATCCGCTGATCCATGCGGTAAAATGCCAGCTGATCGCCCTTCGGGGAGAAGAAAATACCTTTATCGATGCCGAATTCCTCACGGTGAACGCTTTTTCCATTCACAATATTGATATCGGCGTCGTTGGTAACCGCCTGCACATTGCCTTCAGCGGTACGGATAAAGAGGTTGTTCTTTTCCGTCCAGGCAATTTGCCCGCTTTGAGGGTTCACGGTTATATTTTCTGCTTCTTCCGGTAATTCGCACCACTGGCTGAATTGCATGCCGCCATTCTGCAGTTGTCCTTTATAAAGGGTATTGCCAATGGCGAACCATGCGCTGGTAGCAGAGATCCAGTGAAGCGGAGGTACGCCTCTCAATGGCCTGGAAGAAAATAATTGTTCGTTGAGGCGCGACAGTGTAAGCAGGGTATCTGTTTTGCCGGAGGGAAGGGTCACCTTTATCCAGGCATAATTATCTTTTTCGGATAATACCCTCGTGTAGGCATTTTCGCCGGGGATCCATTCAAACTGTTTTAACCGTTCAGGCGCCAGTTGCTGACGGAGGCCATTGGTGGCTTCGGCCATTGTATACTGGCGTTGCTGGCCATAGGTGTATTGCAGCCCGCCCGTTATCCATCCTGTCAAAAGCAATAGGAAAGCTTTCTTCATCCTTCTTTTTGGGGAGCTAAATTAAGGTTTTACCCGTTAAGCGCTCACAAGATGTTTTTTCACCCATTCCCTTTCCTGGGGTAACAGGTAATCGGCTCTTTTTTCTGTGATCCAGGAAAATGTTTTTTTCACGTCTGCTTTCGCGGTACGGAAACGGAACAGGAATTCCATGCCCAGCATCAGGTCTGTAAACCCGTTCTTCACGGTTTCTATGGTCATCCTGGCGCTGCTGCGTCTTTTTGATAACAGTTCTGTAATTCGCGCAGTTACTGCCTGGATGGCGTTTTCATCTGCATACTTGTAAATAGCCTCCATCGCTTCAAACTTCAGTTGGCCCCGCATCAGGCAACGGGTATAAAACATGGCTTCCTTCTCTTTTTCGATATCAGCAATAGCGGCAAAAGCCAGGCTTTTTACATCCTGCCGGTGGTATTCCAGGAGCCTTCTCAGTGCGGGCACACTTTTCTGGGTGCCTATTTTATGAAGCAACAGGGTGATATAATAGATATCATATTCATTTACGGTGCGCTTCAGCAGGTTCAGGGCCCAGTCTTCCACAGAAGGATGGCGGGTGCCTCTCAGCGCCAGGAGCGCCGACCGGCGGATATTATTATTAATGGAAAGCGTATTGTTAAACAAAGGCTCCAGGTTAATATAGCCCGGTATGGCCAGTCCGCGTTCAAGATCCTGCTGCATGGCGGTGATCATATCTGCATCCTGCTCTATCCTTATCCTGTCCAGCAAAAAACGGATTACTTCGGGGTCGTTGGTATTCCTGGAAAGTTGGGTGATAATAAAACAGGCGGCACGGCGCTTATCTTTATCCGGCTCCTGCTCAATATATTGATAAAGTAGGGGTATATAAGCGTGATTAGCGAGTTGTTCTGCTTCGCGAAGGGCCTGCCAGCTGGTTGTCTGGCCGTTATGCAATTGATCTGAGCGGTCGCATATCCGGGCTACGAGGTTAGAAAGATAGTCAATCATCAGTAGTTATTTTGATCTGCTACCCCTGCATTTTCAATTATCATACCAACCTGAACAACGCTCCTGGAAAGCAGGGGCGCTGCGCCTTCAACAATTAACAGTTTTATGTTACATTTGCCCCTGTATTTTAGGACCGGTTATAGAACGTAAAGCATGCACATACTACTCAAGAACGTAAAGATCATAGCGCCTTCCTCTCCTTTGCACGGGCAGCAAAAAGACATTTCTATCCAGAACGGGATCATTCAGCAGGTTGGCAACAACCTCGAAGATGCCC
Source organism: Chitinophaga sp. (assembly GCF_036569185.1). Classification (GTDB taxonomy): domain Bacteria; phylum Bacteroidota; class Bacteroidia; order Chitinophagales; family Chitinophagaceae; genus Chitinophaga. The sequence goes on along the minus strand of NZ_DATCRD010000280.1, from coordinate 14,947 downwards.
GGGCAACGGTTATTTCAGGTGACAACCTGCATGTTTCCGCCGGCTGGATGGATGTTTTCGCACATTTCTGCGATCCCGGCCAGGAACACAAAGAAGACCTGCAAAGCGGCATAAGGGCTGCTGCTACCGGCGGATTCACCACCGTAATGGTAGTGCCCAACACTCAGCCCGCCCTGCACACCAAACCGCAAATCGAATACGTACTGAGCAGGACCCGTCATTCGGCGGCCACTGTATTGCCAATTGGCGCTGCCACCAAGAACCTGGAAGGCGCCGGCCTCGCAGAAATGTATGAAATGCAGCAGGCAGGCGCCGTTGCATTCTCCGACGGCTTCAAACCTTTACAGTCGCCGGGACTGATGCTCAAAGCCCTGCAATACATCAAAGCATTCAACGGCACCCTTATACAACTGCCGGACGATCAAAGTATTTCTGCACATGGGCTGATGCACGAAGGCCTCTATTCCACGCAGCTGGGAATGCCCGGTAAACCCGCCCTGGCGGAGGAACTGATCATTCAGCGCGACCTGGAGCTGGCGAAATACACGGATTCCCGGATCCACTTTACCGGCATCAGCACCCGCAAATCAGTGGAACTGATCGCCGCCGCAAAAGCAGATGGTATCAAGGTGACCTGCTCGGCAACGCCCTACCACCTCTCTTTAACAGACGCACAACTCATTAATTACGATACCCACCTGAAAGTAAACCCGCCACTACGCAGCGCGGACGACGTGAAGGCCCTGCAGGAAGCGGTTTTACATGGTACCATCGACTGCATCGCTACACATCATACGCCGCAGGACTGGGATGCCAAACAGGTAGAATTTGAATATGCCAAAAATGGAATGATCGGCCTGGAAACCGCTTTCGGCGTGTTAAGGCAATACCTGCCTCAACTCCCGCTGGAACAGCTGATCACTATGCTCACTGCCCACCCGAGAAAAATATTCGGCCTGCCCCAACCTGCCCTGCAGGAAGGCGCCGCCGCCAACCTTACCGTGTTCGACCCGGAAACCAGCTGGCAGTTCACTAAAGCCCACATCGCTTCCCGGTCCAAAAATTCAGCGTATATTGGCGAACAACTGAAGGGAAAAGTACATGCCACAGTGAATGGACCCGTTTTTCATATAAATAATTAACCTATATGCAGAAAAGTTCTAACCCGGGCCTGTTATGGGGTGTAGTGGGCGGTATATCACTGATATTCCTGAACGTTATCACCTACATCGCCGGACCATCTGTATTGTTTTCCTGGTGGAACAGTGTATTGCAACTGGCCGTTTTTATTGTCATTGCCATATTCGCCGGCCTGGAGGTAAAAAAACAGCAGGGTGGGTATATCAGTTTTAAAGAAGCACTGAAACCCATATTTACAGCATTTATCATTGGAACGGCTATTATTACCGTTTACCAGTATGTGCTCTATAAATATATTGATCCGAAGCTCGTGGATGCATTGAAAGATAACCTCCTGGAATCTACGGAAAAATGGATGCACAAATTCAAAGCACCACAGGAAGAAATTGATAAACAACTGGATGAATTAAGTAAAACCGACTTCAATGTTGGAATTAAAAAATCATTCATGGACTTCCTGAAAGGAATAATATTCTATTTTGCGATAGCAGCGATCATTTCACTGATCATTCGCAAAAAACCAGTTGAAAGACCACTACAATAATACTATTCTATAAAGATGAACATATCCGTAATCGTTCCTTTAAAAAACGAAGAAGAATCCTTACCGGAACTTGCCGCATGGATAGAAAGAGTGATGGATGCACACCACTTTACCTACGAGGTATGGATGGTAGATGATGGCAGTACCGACGACTCCTGGGCCGTTATACAACAACTGGCTGCGCAGAACCCTCTTATCAAAGGGATCAAGTTCCAGCGCAACTATGGCAAATCCGCCGCCCTCAACGAAGGCTTCAACGCGGCACAGGGCGATGTGGTAATCACCATGGACGCCGATCTGCAGGATAGCCCCGACGAAATACCGGAGCTCTACCGAATGATCGTGGAAGAAGGTTTCGACCTGGTGAGCGGATGGAAAAAGAAACGTTACGATAACACCTTTACCAAAAATATTCCTTCAAAATTATACAACTACACTACTACCCGCATGAGCGGCGTAAAACTGCACGATATGAACTGCGGTCTTAAAGCCTATCGTAAAAAAGTAGTGAAATCAATAGAAGTATACGGTGAAATGCACCGCTATATTCCTGTTATCGCAAAATGGAACGGTTTCCGTAAAATAGGCGAAAAAGTAGTGGAGCACCGTGCCCGTAAATATGGCGTCACCAAATTCGGACTGGAACGTTTTATCAACGGCTTCCTGGACCTGGCCACCATCATGTTCATCGGCAAATTCGGTAAACGCCCCATGCACCTGTTTGGCGCACTTGGATCCCTCTCCTTCTTCGTAGGTTTTGTAGTAGCGGCTTACCTGGCACTGGCGAAAATATTCTTCGACAAGGTAAACATGACAGACAGGCCCCTGTTCTATTTCGGGCTGCTTTGCATGATCATCGGTTCACAGTTATTCCTCACCGGCTTTATCGGCGAGCTGGTAACACGCAATGCCACCGAACGCAACTCCTACCTGGTGGAAGAACGGATGGATCATACCAGCAATGTTACAGAGGAGGAATGGGAGTTATCTCATCCACATAACCGCAGGCGCTGATCCTCTCCTTCACATTTTGCATCTGAATCTATGGCTAACAAAAAGAAAATACTTATTCTGGGAACAGCCTACCCTTTCCGGGGTGGGCTGGCTGCTTATAACGAGCGACTGGCAGAAGAGCTGCAGCAAACAGACGAGGTGGAAATATGGACCTTTACCATTCAGTACCCCAAACTCTTTTTCCCGGGGAAAAGTCAGTTCTCTACCGATCCGGCTCCGGCGCATCTGCGCATCAAACGGCTCATCAATTCTGTAAACCCGCTGAACTGGTTAATAACAGGACGGAAGATCCGGAAAATGAACCCCGATATCATCATCACCAAATACTGGCTGCCCATCATGGGGCCTGCCTTGGGCTCCCTCCTTCGCCTGGGTAAACGTAAACATACCAGAGTGATTGCCGTACTTGATAACGTAGTACCGCATGAAAAAAGACCCGGGGATGTGGCCTTTACAAAGTATTTCCTGAAACCGGTAGATGCTTTTATAGCCATGAGCCAATCGGTGCTCAACGACCTGCGGGTATTTGAACCGGTGAAGAAGGCTTCGCTCATTCCCCATCCTATTTACGATAACTACGGCGCCCTCATCTCCAAAGAAGAAGCCCGCGCACAGCTGAAACTGGCCCAGGGCAAAAAATATATCCTTTTCTTCGGCTTTATCCGCCAGTATAAAGGACTGGACCTGCTCCTGCAGGCAATGGCAGATGAAAGGCTGAAAAAGCTGGATGTACATGCCATCGTAGCCGGCGAGTATTATGAAGACGCCGCTCCCTACCTGGACCTGCTGAACAAATTACAACTGGGCGATCGTGTGCTGATGCACACCGATTTCATTCCCAACGAAGCCGTTAAGAATTATTTCTGTGCTGCCGACCTGGTGGTACAACCCTATAAAAGCGCCACCCAGAGCGGTATCTCGCAGATCGCGTATCACTTTGAAAAACCCATGGTGGTCACCAATGTAGGCGGCCTCGTGGAAATGGTGCCCGATGGTGTAGTAGGTTTCCAGGCAGAACCGGACCCGGCATCTATTGCCGCCGCCATTGAAAAATATTTCGTGGACAACCGCGAAGCGGATATGGTGGAAGCTCTCCGGAAAGAAAAGCTGCAGTATTCCTGGGCGCGACTGGCAAAAGAAATTCATATTTTAGCAGCAGAAGGCTGAAAGCAGAAAGCAAAAAGCTATTGAACCGACTAACAGTGTTAAACAATATCTGCAATTATCAATCGCTTCAATAACTTTTTGCTTTCTGCTTTACGCCTTCCGCTTAAAAACAAAGCAGCATGATTTACAGAAGCAAAGCACCTTTACGTATAGGCCTTGCCGGTGGTGGCACAGATGTAAGCCCGTATTCGGACTTATACGGTGGCGCCATTCTCAATGCCACTATCTCCCTCTATGCGCGCGCATCCATAGAGCCCCTGCAAAACGGGCAGGTGGTGTTCGATTGCGCCGACAGACGGGAAACAGCTACCTACGACGCCGTATATCCCTTGCCGTTAGATGGCAAACTGGATATCCTGAAAGGCGTGATCAACCGCGTGCAGAAAGATTATGGCTCCTTACCGGCTACCGGTTTTAAACTTACCACCTTTGTAGATGCTCCTGCAGGTTCCGGCCTCGGTACCTCCTCTACCCTTGTGGTGGCCGTGCTGGGCGCATTTGCCGAATGGCTGAAGCTGCCGCTGGGAGAATACGACCTGGCACATCTTGCCTATTCTATTGAACGGGAAGACCTGAACCAGGCCGGCGGTAAGCAGGACCAATACGCGGCTACCTTTGGCGGCGTTAACTTCATGGAATTCTATAAAGGCGATAAGGTGATCGTAAACCCGCTGCGTATCAAAGAAGTAAACCTGCATGAACTGGAAAATAACCTGGTACTGTTTTACACTTCTACCAGCCGCTTATCTTCCACTATCATCTCCGAACAACAAAAAAATGTAACCGATAAAAAGGACGATTCCATAGAAGCTATGCACCAGCTGAAAGAACAGGCGGTGATGATGAAAGAAGCCCTGCTTCGGGGTACTATCGATAAGATAGGCGAGATCCTGAACTATGGTTTTGAGAATAAAAAGAAGATGGCCCATGGCATCACCAATCCACAACTCGATGAAATTTACGAAGCTGCCCGCAAAGCCGGCGCCAGCGGTGGTAAAATTTCCGGTGCAGGCGGGGGCGGGTTCATGATCTTCTATTGTCCTAAAAATACCCGCTTTGCGGTGGTAGATGCGCTGAACGGTTTTGGAGGAGATGTAAAACGATATACCTTTACCAATCACGGCATTCAAACGTGGAGCATTTAAGGTTTAACAAATCAAAATTTTCTGCTGATGAAACAATTCATTGCCAATAAGATCCGGGAAAGCATCGCTGTGAAAGAAGCCATCTGCCAGGACGAGCCGTTGTTAAATACGATTAAGCTGGTGGCGGAAGCGATTACGCACAGCCTGCAAACCGATCATAAAGTACTTTTTTGCGGTAACGGCGGCAGTGCGGCAGATGCGCAACACCTGGCCGCTGAATTCTCCGGCCGGTTTTATAAAGACCGTATGCCATTGTATGCGGAAGCGCTGCATTGTAATACTTCTTACATGACGGCGGTGGGCAACGACTATGGCTACGACCAGGTATATGCCCGCATCCTGAGAGGCATTGGCCGCGAAGGCGATGTGCTGGTAGGTATTTCCACTTCCGGTAATTCAGCCAATATCCTGGAAGCCATGAAAGTGGCAAAGGAACAGGGAATGATCGTGGTAAGCATGACCGGCAGCACCGGAGGAAAGATGAAAGAAGGCAGCGACTACCTGATCAACATCCCTTCTACCGATACGCCCCGCATACAGGAAGCGCATATCACCGTAGGACATATCATTTGCGAAATAGTGGAAAACAACCTGTTTGGCGCATGACGGGAGAATGTATTGTACTTGCCGGGGGCCTCGGAACCCGGCTCAGAAGCGTAGTGGCCGACAAGCCAAAATGTATGGCTCCACTGGGAACGCATCCCTTTTTATATTACCTCCTGCAATACCTGCACAAACAAGGCATACAACATGCGGTGCTATCGCTCGGCTACCTCTCTGAACAGGTGATCAGCTGGTGCAATAGTACTACGCTTCCTTTGCGTGTATCCTTCACCGTAGAACCTGAGCCACTGGGCACCGGTGGCGGTATTATCAACGCATTGCAGGCCGTAAAAGGCAACGAAATTTTTATCGTTAACGGCGATACTTATTTTGATGTAAACCTGGCGGCCTTCAATAATTTTCACCAGTCGCATCAAAGCCCCCTGTCGCTGGCACTGAAGCCCATGCACCAGTTCGACCGCTACGGTACCATCCAGCTGGACGAGCACCAGCAGATCACCCATTTCCATGAAAAGAAATTCATGGAAGAAGGATTGATCAATGGCGGCATTTACCGGACCTCTGCAGGATTCCTGCAAAGCCTGTCGCTCCCGGAAAAATTTTCCTTTGAGAAAGAAGTACTGGAGCCCGGTGCAAAGGCGGGCAAATTATACGGCTTTATCAGCAACACTTATTTCATTGATATCGGGATCCCGGAAGATTACGAAGCAGCAAAAAAAGTATTGGTATCATGACCCTATTCCTCGACAGAGATGGCGTAATTAACGATGAAATCCGCGACGGATACGTGCTCCGGCCGGATATGTTTCACTTTAGTGAGGGCGTGTTATCAGCTATGCCCATACTCGCAGAGCGCTTTGAGCGTATTATTGTGGTCACCAATCAACGCTGTATAGGCCGCGGGCTGCTCACTACCGAAGGGCTACAGGAAATTCACGCGCAAATGCTGCAGCAGATTGAACGGAACGGCGGTAAAATTGACGCTATTTATTTCTGCCCGGATGTAGATAGCAGTAGTCCTTGCCGCAAACCGGCCACTGGCATGGGGTTACAGGCTAAGCAGGATTTCCCCGCTATTGATTTCAGTACTTCCGTAATGGTAGGCAACACGTTAAGCGATATGCAGTTCGGGAAAAGCCTGGGCATGCAAACCGTGTTCATCCCATCCACCCGGCCTGAAACACCGTTCCCCCATCCACTGATAGACCAGCGATATCAAAACCTGTTGCAGTTTGCACAGGCTGTACAATAATTATAAGCCGTAACCGTATAATAGATATGGCAAAAAAACCATTACTGTCGCTGCTGCTGATCTTCACTTCCATGCTCGCGCTCGCCCAGCAGCCGGATGCGGCTGGCATGAAACAGCTGCTTCTTAATCAGGACACGCTACAGGTGCTGAGCGAAGATATCTTCAGCGGGAAAGGCGATGATGGCCGGCAACGCGCTACAGAAGCGTTTATTCCCCTGCTGGTAAGAGCGCTGAAAACAAAATACTCTTTCCGCTTCCGGTTCGATTCCCTGAAAACAATATCCATCCAGTATCCGCAGGACAGCGCCTTCCGGATCTTTACCTGGGCCCTGGAACGTGAAAATGGCTTCTACCGGCATTACGGCGCTATACAGATGAATACCGCCGACGGGCAGCTCAAGCTTTTTCCCCTGTTCGATGCCTCCGATTATATGACCAACACCGATACCATCACCGATAATAAATCCTGGTTCGGTTGCCTGTACTATAACATTGTTCACCGGCATTACTTTAATAAAGAATATTATACCCTCTTTGGCTGGGACGCCAACAATCCCCGCAGCCAGAAGAAAATAGTGGAAATGCTGACCTTTAAAAACGGTACTCCTGTACTGGGCGGACCATTTTTCAGTTTTGCAGAAGACAGCACGCCCAAACCTACCCGTAACCGCTTTGTCATTGAATACAAAAAAGAAAGCACTGCTACGCTCAATTACAATAAGGAACTGGATATGATCGTGTTCGATCACCTCATATCTGAAACCAATGAGCCCATGAAAAAATTCACCTACGTAACCGATATGGATTACGAAGGCTTTAAATGGCAGGCGGGTAAGTGGATGCATGTCAATAAGATTTTCCATGATGCCATTCCGCTGGGAAAAGGCGCTCCCACGCCACAGCCTCTGGATCAGAAAAAGAAAAGCATGACCCAGCCTAAATCCGCGGAAGACTTTCAGCAGGAAGCACCAAAGAAACCCACAAAGAAAAAACAATAAACCCGTCACATGGCAGCAACGGACAACGAACCAACATTTATCAGGGCAATAAGATTATTCAATATCAACGAAACAGACTGTTCTTTTGAAACTGGTAAGATCCAGACCCGGAACAAAATTGAAGCGGGCTATTTCTTTTGCCAGACCGGCACCGGCGATCTCGAAAATGTTCCTCACCCGGCTCCGCGACGGCAGTTTGTGGTAACGCTGAAAGGCCGGCTGAAATTCACCGTCACCAATGGCGATACCTTTATCCTGGAACCCGGCATTATTCTCATAGCAGAAGATACCAGTGGCCCCGGTCATACCTGGGAAGTAACTGATGGCAACGAGTGGGAACGGATCTACATTCCCCTGGAACCAGGCAATGATCCTCATTTCATTGCGGATGTAATTTAATTCCGGGCCCGCCTTCGGCGGGGAAATTGTCTTGGAACGCTGATTATGATGATTACGCTGATTACATTGATATATTTTTGGAATTTGAAATAATTAATGGAGATAAAAGCAAATAGGTCCATGTATATCTCCATTGCCCCTCTATAAAATTCAAAAGGATAAAATCAGTGTAATCATCATAATCCTGAGTCAGACAAAATCCGCTTCTATCTCCCCCCAAACTATTTTCAAATTCCTAAAATAAAATCAGTGTAATCAGCGAAATCATCCTAATCCTGAGTCAGACAAAATCCGCTTCTATCTCCCCTCAAACTATTTTCAAATTCCCAAAATAAAATCAGTGTAATCAGCAAAATCATCCTAATCCTGAGTCAGACAAAATCCGCAAATTTTCCCTCCCGGGTAAAAAAAATTCTTTAAAAGAACAATCATTCTCTTATATTTGCATTATAAAAGAGCGAACATTCATTTACCGCTACACTACAATGCAACTCAATCACTTAAACCTCAGCGTAAAAGACGTGCCGGCAGCCCGCGCATTATTCGAAACCTATTTCGGCTTTACCTGCAACGACCCAAAACTGAACGATACCTTATCCGTTTTAAACGGCTCCGATGGATTTATCCTGGTGCTGATGAACCAGCGTATGAATGAGCATGGAAATCATACTTACCCGGATGTTTTTCATATAGGATTCTACCTGGAAGATGAAACGGCCGTAAACACAATGTGGGAACAACTGAAAAACGGGGGTATAGAACCGCAACAGACGCCGCAGGTCATGCGAAAAACTTTCGGCTTTTATTTCACTTTCGACACCTTTATGGTGGAGGTAACTACCCCCATCAAAGCTTAAAACAACAAACCTTATGCAATCCGGAATAATGGAAAAGCTTCCCATCGGCTGGTACCTGAAGGAAGCCGACAGCCTGATCACCCATTTCACCAATATAGCCTTTGAATCCTTTGGCATCAACAGGTTTCACTGGCAGGTATTAAAAAATATAGCTACACATGAGAAGATCAGCAAAGAACTTTACTACCACCAGGTAAGCCGGTTCCTCACGATGGCGGAACTGGATGAAGTAATGGAAACATTGCTCACCCGGGGCTGGATCTGCCACACAAACGATCTTTATTCGTTTACGGATGCCGGTAAACAGGAGTATGCAGCTATTGATTGCCTCCAGCTAAAGAATCGCGAAAAGATCATGGAAGGCATCACAGAGGAAGAATATCTTGCGACCATCAACGTCCTGGAAAAGCTGATCAGGAACCTGGGTGGCAAAGTATAATCATCTTACAAAATAAAAAAGCGGATAGCAAAAATGCTATCCGCTTTATATCTTCTGCAAAAGGCGTTAGAATAATTCTCCCTGCGCGCTTGTTTGCCCTTCCTCATTCGGATCAGGATCCTCATCTTCAGACAATAACTCAGCACTGATCAGGTCTTCCCCTGCAATCCTTGTTCCCACTGCCTTCCAGCCGGTTACTTCCACGAATTCGGAAAGGTCGATTTCTTCCTCTTCCGGGCTGCGCTTCTTACCTGTTTTCAGTAAAATGACAGGCTGGGTATGCGTGGTCACCATTTCCAGGTAATTATTCGCTCCTTCTTTGATGAAATTGAATTTATTATTCAGCGTCTGCGTTTCAATACGGAAACGTTTTACATTGAATTGCTTTTTATCGGCATCAAAGTAAATAGCCGTTACGATTTTTTCCGGAGTGAACTTCTCAATATATACTACGTCGTTCGACTCATAGCGGTTCGTAAGATCGAAATTCGTTAACTCATAGGTGCCGTTTTTAAAGGCAACAAAGATCTTGTCATCTCCTTCAAAGGCCCCGATATATACCCCACGCTCCTCCGTATTCAAACGCCCGGTTTCTGTATCATACCAGATCTTCTGCCCTGCCAGGGTGGATACGCCTTTCTCCTTGAACTTCACGCTGCGGATCGGATATTTCGTTACCACGTTACCCATGGAGCTACGCCCTTTGATAGCAATGGTTTCAAAGGCCATATCGAACTCCTTGTTACGCGCGCTGCAGTTAGGGCTCAGCTTGATAGTGACCACTTCTGCTTCCCCGTTCGGGTTGGCAGAGAAGTAATGCACCTTGGAATTCTTCTCTCCCTTATGCGCAAGGTCATATTCTTTATCGCGGGTAACACCCGTTACATTAAAACGTTTGGCATAGCTTACCCCTGTTTTACCTTCTACATAGATCATGTTGTAGGTAGTACGCTCATCATTCTTGCGGAATATGTCCACATGAATAATATCTTTACCCACAAAGGTTTTGTCGGCTACCTTGGTAACCAGCATTTTACCATCCCGGCGGAAAACGATGATATTGTCGAGGTCCGAGCAATCTGCTACGAACTCATCTTTCTTCAGGGAAGTACCAATAAAACCATCTGCACGGTTCACATATATCTTGGTATTGGCAATAGCCACCTGCGCCACCTGGATATTGTCAAATGTTTTGATCTCGGTTTTGCGCTCACGGCCTTTGCCATATTTCTTCAGCAGTCCGTCGTAATACGAAACGGTATAATCGGTAAGATTGGCCAGGTTGTTTTTCACTTCCTTGATCTCCGCATCAATACCTTTGATCTGTTCATTCAGTTCATTGATATCCAGCCGGTAAATACGGCGTACAGGCTTCTCCGTTAGTTTCACAATATCTTCGCGGGTAATTTCGCGTTTCAGTTGTTTCTTATACGGGGTAAATCCTTTATCAATGGCGTTCAGCACCGTTTCCCAGTCCTTATGCTTTTGCTCCAGCTCCTTATAGATCCCTTTTTCAAAGAAGATCTTTTCCAGGGAGGTATAATGCCATTTCTCCTGCAGTTCTGCCAGCTTGATTTCCAGTTCCTGTTTCAGCAGGTCTTTGGTGTAATCAGCCGATGCTTTCAGCAGGTCTGACGCAGTGAGGAAATGTGGCTTATCATTTACGATCACACAGGCGTTGGGTGAAATGGATATTTCACAATCAGTGAATGCGTACAACGCATCTATCGTGATATCCGGCGAAATACCCGGCGCCAGCTGCACTTCAATTTCCACTTCCGCAGCGGTATTATCCACTACTTTCCGGATCTTGATCTTACCGCTGTCATTGGCTTTTACGATAGACTCCATCAGTTGTGTGGTAGTAACACCATAAGGTACGTCTTTTATCAGCAGCGTCTTTTTGTCTTTCTCTTCAATATGTGCTCGCACCCTTACTTTACCGCCACGTTTGCCATCATTGTAGTTGGCAATATCAATCATGCCGCCGGTGGTGAAATCAGGGAAAAGCTCAAATTTCTTACCGCGCAGGTATTTTATAGAAGCTTCTATCAGTTCTATAAAATTGTGTGGTAATATTTTGGTAGATAAACCAACGGCAATACCTTCCGCGCCCTGTGCAAGCAGCAGCGGGAACTTCATCGGCAGGGCCAGCGGCTCATTTTTACGGCCATCGTAGCTAAGCTGCCAGGCCGTAGTTTTAGGGTTAAATGCTACATCCAGCGCGAATTTCGACAGGCGGGCCTCAATATACCTGGCCGCTGCCGCATCATCGCCTGTTCTTACGTCTCCCCAGTTACCCTGGGTATCAATAAGGAGGTCTTTTTGTCCGAGGTTAACAATAGCATCACTGATAGAGGCATCCCCATGCGGGTGATACTGCATCGTTTGCCCGATCACGTTAGCCACCTTATTATAGCGGCCATCGTCCATTTCTCTCATGGCGTGCAGGATACGACGCTGCACGGGCTTCAACCCATCTTCCACGCTGGGCACCGCCCGCTCCAGGATTACATAGGAAGCGTAATCCAGGAACCAGCTCTCATACATGCCCCCCACGTGGATGACATTGTGCAGAGATTCGTCTGATGTTTTATTTTCCATATCCATGTATAATACACTTACGGTTTTACGTTAATCATTTTTTCAAAGTCCTCCCGCCATACACGTACACTGTCTTTCTGTACATCTTCCAGGGAGTTCAGTTCTATAAAGCAGCAATCTGTAACGGCTACCAGCTGATGCCACACATTCACGGGCACTTCCACCCTGGCTGGCGCTGTTACTTCCGTGGTTACTATTTCGTTCCCGCCCAATGCGCACCAGTGAATGGCTGCCTTGCCGGTGAACAGGTACAGTACCTCGGGGTTTTTATGATCGCTTTTGCCTTCGTGATAATGCTGCCCACTGCTGCTGCCGGCATTCCGGTAGCATACCAGGAAATTACCTGTACGGTTGCAGTCCCAGAAATAACCGCTGCCGCGGTCATCAGCGCCCATCAGCTCCAGTGGCGTTACCTTTATCATACGGTGGTTGTGTTTTCGATGCTTTCACCTGGTTGTTTCACTTCAAAATCACGGATGGTTTTCAAATCACCCCGGCTTTCCAGCTTGCCTTCGCGGATCAGCTCTTTCAATCTCCAGCCCAGGAACTGGTCCATCACAGGGTACTTCAGTTTACCGGTTACCTGCTGTACTATTCTCCAGGCTTTCACAAACTCTTTCCCGCTCTGGGCCAGTAATTCCTTGTCATAAAACAAAGTAGGCTCGCCCTTGATCTTCTTACCACCTTCCAGTAAACGGATCCCTGCATTCTCATTCATCAGGCGATGCCATTCATCGCCATCCAGTTCATATTCCGCCAGTGAAATGGGCCGCGCCAGTTTCTTCGCCTTCAGGAATTCCTTTGGCAATATCTGGTGCAGATGGGTAGGATAAAACACAGCGCCTTTCTCATTGAGGAAAGGCAGGTTGTTGAGGTAAATGATATGGATGCGCCCTGCAAAGTCGTACAGCTGGCTTACCAGCCAGTAATAGCCGCATACGTCACGGGCGTTTTGCCCGGCCCATATCCATACTTCCAGTTCGGGGTCTTCCTTTAATTGCGCTTTCAGGGATTTAAAAAGATCAGCATCATCAGGATCGCCGGCTGCTTCTGCTGCAGGCGCTTCCCCTTCTGCAGGCCCTGCCGGTTCAATGCCAGCCAGCTGCTGCCAGAACAGGCGGCGGCCTGCACGGCCTTCTTTGGTGTCCAGGATAAATAACGGACCAACGGACAGATCATCTTCAAAACAACGGATCTCTCCGCTCATTTTCTCATCCATGGCTACCGCTTCCGCGAGCACCGGCACTGAAGACTGACCAAAAACAATGTGTATTAAGCCCATATGCCTTTCTATACTGTTTCTTCAACTAAATCCTTTTCATACCGCAGGTTGTTGATGATAAACTCCTGGCGGGTCTGGGTATTCTTACCCATATAGTACTCCAGCAATTTCTGGATATGAATGTCTTTCGATAAAATGATGGGCTCAATACGGATATCTTCCCCGATAAAACGGCCAAATTCCTCCGGTGAAATTTCGCCCAATCCTTTAAAGCGGGTGATCTCAGGTTTATTGCCCAGTTTCTTCACCGCCTTCTGTTTCTCGTCTTCATTATAGCAGTAAATAGTTTGCTGCTTGTTGCGTACGCGGAACAACGGCGTTTCAAGGATATACACATGCCCGTTCTTTACCAGGTCCGGGAAGAATTGCAGGAAGAAAGTAAGCAGCAGCAAACGGATGTGCATACCATCCACATCGGCATCGGTAGCCACTACAATGTTATTGTAGCGCAACCCCTCCAGTCCTTCTTCAATGTTCAGTGCATGCTGCAGCAGGTTGAACTCTTCGTTTTCGTATACCACTTTTTTGGTAAGACCAAAACTGTTCAGCGGTTTGCCACGCAGGCTGAACACTGCTTGTGTTTCCACATTGCGGGATTTGGTAATGGAACCACTGGCGGAATCACCCTCTGTAATAAAGATGGTGGAATCCAGGCGGCGGGCTTCCTGTTCAGCCTTGTCTTTACCGGTAAGCTCATCGTTCAGGTGCAGGCGGCAATCGCGCAGCTTCCTGTTATGCAGGTTTGCTTTCTTCGCTCTTTCGTTGGCCAGTTTCTTAATACCGGCCAGTTCTTTACGCTCACGCTCACTCTGCTCAATACGTTTCTTCAGCGCATCTGCAATAGCCGGGTTGCGGTGCAGGTAATCGTCCAGGTGCTTGGAAAGGAACTCCAGCACAAATGCCTTTACAGAAGGGCCGCCCTCATACACCACCTGTGAGCCCAGCTTGGTTTTAGTTTGCGATTCAAACACCGGCTCCTGTACCCTGATGGATATGGCCGCACAAATAGACGCCCTGATATCGGTAGCGTCATAATCTTTCTTATAAAAGTCGCGCACCGTTTTCACAAACGCCTCACGGAAAGCCGCCAGGTGCGTACCGCCCTGGGTGGTATGCTGCCCGTTTACGAAGGAATAATACTCTTCCCCGTACTGGCTTTCGTGGGTGATAGCCACTTCAATATCGTCTCCCTTCAGGTGAATGATGGGATAACGCAGATCTTCTTCATTCGTTTTACGCTGCAGCAGGTCCAGCAAACCATTCTTTGAAAGATATTTCCTGCCGTTGAAATTGATAGTAAGGCCGGCATTGAGGAAGCAATAGTTCCATATCTGGTTCTCCAGGAATTCCGGTATAAAACGGTAGTTTTTAAATACCGTATCATCCGGTGTAAACGTCACCTGCGTACCGTTAGGTTCCGTAGTGGCGGTTTCTTTATATTCTTTTACCAGCACTCCCCTCTCAAACTCAGCGGCTTTCATACGCCCGTCGCGCACAGATGTTACCTTGAAGTAGCTGGACAAGGCATTCACTGCTTTGGTA
>NZ_DATCRD010000279.1:0-4436 GCF_036569185.1 Chitinophaga sp. | reverse complement strand
CTGGATCAGCCTACCCACATTTCCCCGCAGGAAAAAAGTATTGCGATCAGGGGAAAAACAATCCGTACAGAAGTAGCGCCCTGGTCATTCTATGTGATCCGCGCGAAGATAAATAAATAGTCATCCGGCAAATTTTTAACGGCGGCAGGAAAATCTTTCCCGCCGCCGTTTTTTTATTCTTTTATCATCCTGCATCCATACAACGGGCCCGCGCTGTTATTGGCTTTGGGCACAAAGCGGATATTTACGCTTTGCTTTCCTTTGGTGAGATGTTCGGGAATAGCGTAGGAGATGGGATAGAAGCGGCTCTCTTTAAATTTGTTGATATCTTCCGTGGCGATGGTAGTGCCATCTACAATGATATCAAAGGTGCGGCCCCGGTTATCCATGCCCCAGTAGGTGCATTGCAGTGAATGGCGGGCGTTGGGATCTACCTTCATGTTAAAGGAAAAATATCCTCCCGGCCAGGCGATACGCCATTTACGGCCATGTTCCTCTTCTGTGCTGGTTTTTTCACCGGTAAAGTCATGATCCCTTTCCGGTTGCATTTCACCAGGGCGAAGAATATCTGTAGTACGCGCATCCAGTTCCTGCTGCGCTTTTTTTGCGGCTGCATATTTCACCTGTTGTTCCTGCCAGCTTTGCGGGGTAAACACATCCCAGTATACGGTGTAATACTCATTACGGGTTTCGTAAAAAGGCGTAAGTGTAACTTCTTTTGGCTGTGCGGTTCCGGCAGTACGGAAGATCAGCGAGTTGGGATCTTCTGTACGGCTGATCCATGTAGCGGGCTGCTGGTTGGCAGCTACCAGCACGGGAACGCCGCTTACCGGGTCGGGTTCTTTTTCTCCCAGGATACCGGACAATAATACCGGGCCATAGAATAATGCCTGCCTGTTGGGATTATCTGGCAGGGCTTCGGTATATACATCCGCCGGCAGGGTAAGCGTTACCTGGTCGTTGTTCTTCCAGTTACGGGTAACAAAAAGATAGCCGCTTTCATCTGTTTGCAGTGCCTGCTCTGCGCCATTTACCTTCAGGGTCATACCTGCCCTGGCCCACGCCGGTTTACGGATACGCATGGTAAAAGATGTTGTTTTTTTGGTGCTAACGGTGAGGGTTACACGATTATCAGCAGGCAGTTTGTTTTCCTGTTTTACAGTAACGCCTTTTTCTTTCCATTCCAGCAGAGAAGGGATAAAGAGGTTTACGAACAGGCTGCCGTCGGCGCCCAGGTAGTAAATGCTTTCCCCGTATTTCACATGATTTTCCATGCCAGATCCCACGCAGCAGGTGAAGGTTTCAAACTCATCGCTGTATTCTTTATGGCCACCCATACGGAGCGGCACAAAGTAGCACATCATACCGGTTTCGTGGTGTTGTGAAGCGAGGATATGATTGTATAATGCTTTCTCGTAGTAGTCCATCAGGCGTGCCTGCGGCTCCAGTGCAAACAGGTGCCTGGTGAGTTTAAGCATGTTATAGGTATTGCAGGTTTCGGTGGTATTGTCGGTGAGCGCTTCATTGAGCTGCCGTGCAGGGCCGAAGTATTCATAGTTGCTGTTGCCCCCGTTGGCGTAGGAGTGATCCCTGGTAACTACTTCCCAGAAGTATTTTGCGATAGCTGCGTCTTTGGGATCTTTATTCAGCTCATACCTGCGGATGCTGGCAATGGCTTTAGGGATCTGGGTATTGGAGTGCTTTCCCGGAAGTATATCTTTCCCTATAGCCAGGGAATCCAGGATGCGTTTATCATAAAAGCGGTAGGAGAGGTCCAGGTATTTTTTATCGCCGCTTAAAGCGTAGGTGTTTACCAGTGTTTCGGCCATGCCCCCGTATTCGCAGATGAGCATTTTCTGCATCTGTTCTTCCGACAGGTTTTTGATCACATTGCCGGTCCAGTCGGCGATACCTTTATTCACCTGCAGTGCTTCCGCGTTGTTGCAGTACAGCCATGCGTCCAGCAGGCCGGCCATAATTTTATGCACGGTATACCAGGGCGACCAGCCGCCGTTAAGGTCGAAGCCCCTGGAGCGGATATCGCCCGCAGCAATTTCGGACCAGAGCTTATTATCATTGGGGAAGGCGCCTATATAGCCATTGTGGCGGTTTTGCTGGCACAGTGCCAGTTCGCTGACCAGGTAGGCCACCCGGTTACGATACGCGGTATCTTTAGTAGCGGCATATTGCATGGCGCAGGCCGATAAGTAATGTCCCATGGTGTGGCCTGCAAGCCCCCCTGTTTCCCAGCCTCCGTATTGTTTGCCTTTTGCAGGCAGCCCGGCGTTGGTGCGGAAGGCCGACAACAGCCTGTCGGGGTCTATCTTTAACAGGTACCTGGCATCCGCCTGCATCGCTGTTTTAAACGGGCTCTCCAGCAGGGTAACGTCTGTTATCGGGAATGGGTATGCTTTGATGGTGGCTGCCGGCAATACTTTCATCTTTTTTTCTTTCCACCCCGGCACATAGGATTGAGCATGGGCGCTATAGTACAGCTGCAGGCTGCCTGCCAGCAACAGCCCTGTAGTGATCAGTCTTTTCATTTCATCAGTATTTAACATGCTAAAACTAATCCGCACGCCGTATACTTACTTTCCAATTATTGACAGATAGTACACGTATTTTAATCAATAGCAGTTTTAATTGTTCCTGTGACAATAAATCTCAAATAAAAATATTTGACTTTAACGGGATTATCCCGATATTTAGTGACTCTTTTTTCACTTAACATCAAAATACGTTATGGACATGAACTTTAAGGCGTTAACCGCTCTCATGATTTCCGGAGGTACCATGCTGGCTTCCTGCAACAATAATGCTGCGAAAACAGCCGAAAGCAAGGATTCCACTACAACAGCTGCAACGGCTGTAACAACTGGTCCACGCAGCTTTGGCCAGGCAGATGGCCAGGAAGTATTGCAATATACCCTGAAGAACGCAAACGGGATGGAAGTAAAGATCCTGAACTATGGCGGTATTATTACGGATATTATTACCCCCGATAAACAGGGTGAGAAAGGCAATGTGGTATTGTCTTACGATTCACTTTCCGGTTACCAGCAGAAAGGTCAGCCGTATTTTGGCGCATTGGTGGGCCGTTATGCTAACCGTATTGCCAATGCAAAGTTTAAACTGGATGGCAAAGAGTATACACTGGCTCCTAACAATAACGGTAACACGCTGCACGGCGGACTGAAAGGATTTGATAAAGTAGTTTGGGCGGCCACTCCTGCGGGCGACAGCAGCCTGCAACTGGTATATAACAGTAAAGACGGGGAAGAAGGCTATCCTGGCAACCTCCAGGCTACGGTAGTATATACGCTTACGCCCGACAATGCCCTGCAGATCACCTACAAGGCCACTACGGATAAACCAACACCGGTAAACCTTACCAATCATGCTTACTTCAATCTTTCCGCCGGAAAAGACAGCACCATCCTGGGGCATGAATTGTCCCTGAAGGCCAGCCGTTATACTCCTGTAAATGATAAGCTGATCCCTACCGGTAAACTGGACCCTGTGAAAGGCACGCCAATGGATTTCACTACTGCTAAAAAGATCGGTGCAGATATCGGTAAAGTAAAAGGCGGCTATGATCACAACTGGGTACTGGACAAACCCGAAGGCGTACTGGAAACAGTGGCTACCTTGTATGACCCTACCAGCGGCCGTTATATGGAAGTGGCTACCACTCAGCCAGGTATCCAGTTCTATACCGGCAACTTCCTGGATGGCACGCTCACCAATACCCGCAACGGTCAGAAGTATGTGCAGAATGCCGCCCTTTGCCTGGAAACACAACATTTCCCTGATTCCCCCAACCAACCTTCTTTCCCGAATGTGATCCTGAAACCAGGTGAAACATTTTCGCAGACAACGGTGTATAAGTTTTCAGTGAAGTAACCTGTGGGCCGCCTTCGGCGGCATGCGGAATTTGTCTGACTCAGGATTAAGATGATTAAACTGATTACGCTGATTTGATTTTTTAGGATTTTAAAAGATTGAGTTAATAGAAAAAATAAGGGAGATAAAAGCAATACTCGCTTTTATCTCCCTTAATCATTTATAAAATCGCAAAAATAAAAATCAGCGTAATCAGTTTAATCATCTTAATCCTGAGTCAGACAAATTGCCGCCGAAGGCGGCCCCCACCACTAATAGTTAGGGTTCTGCACAAGGGTGCCTTTGCTCCTGTCGATCTCCTGCTGAGGCATGGGGAAGTAGTAGTTTTTGGGTTTGGTAAATTTCCGTGGCGCCCCGCCCTTAATGATCACGGCGCCGTTATATGCCAGCTTGGGTTTTTTGTACAGCTCCACGATATCTACCAGGTTGGCTTTGTCCCAGCGGAGGAGGTCCTGGTGACGCTCGTTTTCCCCGCATAATTCTACCCTGCGTTCATGCATCAGTGCGGCCATGCCGGCGTTGGTAACGGCAGG
>NZ_DATCRD010000278.1:0-63976 GCF_036569185.1 Chitinophaga sp. | reverse complement strand
CAACGGCCCGGACCTGCTTAACCTGAAAGACGGGGA
This sequence comes from Chitinophaga sp., assembly GCF_036569185.1. GTDB lineage: Bacteria > Bacteroidota > Bacteroidia > Chitinophagales > Chitinophagaceae > Chitinophaga. Next base: position 63,940 of record NZ_DATCRD010000278.1, on the reverse strand, counting down.
CCTGCAATACCAGGTGGACTTCAAAAGCGTGTATGCCACCCTGTTATCCGGCTGGCTGGGCGCCGATGATAAGGCGATACTGAAAGCGGAGTACCCGCATTTATCATTTGTTTAGCGCGAATTTTGTCTGACTCAGGATTAAACTGATTTTACGGATTACCCTGATTTTGTTTTTTAGGATTTTATAAATGATTTAAAAAGATTCGGGAAGATGTAAGCGAACCGCTTAAATCTTCCCGAATCTTTTTAATCCAAAGAATAAAAATCAGGGTAATCCGTAAAATCAGCGTAATCCTGCTCCAAGACAATTTCCATCGCCGAAGGCGATCTACTGCCCCTGTTGGGTTACACTCGCCCGGAAAGCCCCGTCTTTTGTGATGCGTGGCCCGCCAACGCCGGTGGCATCTTTCAGGGTGCCGGAAAAAGTGCCTTCCACTGCCTGGTTATCTATACTGGTGATGGTAATAACGAAATCAGTGCTGCCTGCTGAGGTGAGATTAGTGTAGTAGGTGCTGTTCAGGGAAATAAGCATACCATTCCCTTTTTGGGTGGCAGCATACACGCCTGGCTTAAATGGCATGGCTGCAGTGGCCAATGTAAACGTAATTACATCGCCGTTGTAGCTCTGGCCGGTTATTTCCATGGTAGGATAATCATTGTCCGGATTCTCATCCGTTAAGTTGGGCAAAGTGATAATGCCCTTTGGATTTTCTGAAAGATAAACCCTGTTATCCAGCTTCAATGATATAAATCTGCGTTGACGGCTATCGTTTTTATCCTTGTCGCAGGAAGTGCCCAGTAAAACAATGGCGCTGAGCAATGCGGTAACTAATATGCGCATAGGTTATATTATAATCTGTTTTAATTAATCCGCGGCTAAATTAAACATTTAAAAAATAAAAAACGGATGCCGGTAATGGATTGTTACACCCGGTTACCGGCATCGGTATGATCTCGAAAAGTTGGATCTAGGCTTTGCGGGCGGTGCGGTACAGGTACCAGCCCATAAACGCAAAAAAGGCGCATCCTATTATATAGTATCCGCCCTGCCCGAGGATATTTGTCAGTAGTTGCTGATTATTAAGTTTGGCAAGGATCACGGCCGACCAATCGAAGCCCGCCAGTATAGCGATAATTACGCCGGCCACTGCACCACCGGCCACAAGACCGGTAGCAAAGAGATTGCCTTTACCCAGTTCTTCTTCTTCGGGGGATATTTTTTTGTTGGCTTTCTTTTGTTGGTGATCCACCACACCACGGATAGCGCCACCAACAAAGATGGGCAAGGTAGTGGATAAAGGAAGATAGGCGCCCACCGCGAAAGAAAGCGAATTAACACCGCACAGCTCCATGGTAACAGCGAGGAACACACCTACCAGTACAAATTGCCAGTCGAGGTTAAATGAAAGGATTCCCTTTGCCAGTGTAGCCATGAGCGTACCCTGCGGAGCAGGATAATATGCGCTGCCGATTGCATGTTCGGTAACGCCATGCGCTATCATATCTGCCGTAGGCTTATCCAGGAATTTTACAGTTAAACCAATTACCACGGAGGAAACAATAGCCCCGATAAACAATGCTATTTGCTGGTACATGGGGGTGGCGCCTACTATGTAACCTGATTTCAGGTCCTGCGAGGTGCCGCCTGCATTCGCCGCTGCAATACAGATCATACCGCCTACCACCAGCGCCATGGGCTCATACACTTTGCCGGTCCAACCAACAGCAATGAACACCAGGCAGGTGCCCATCAGCGTAGCGATGGTCATACCGGAAATGGGATTGTTGGACGAGCCGATGAGGCCAACAATGCGGCTGGATACAGTTACGAAGAATGCACCGAATACTACCACAAGCAAACCTACCAGTAATTTTTTACCAATGGAATCGCCCGGGAGCTGCGGCAGGAAAGCCATCAGCAGGATGAGCGCGATGCTGCCAAAGAGTACTACTTTCAGGCTGAGGTCTTTTTCTGTTCTTGGTACATTTCCCTTTGCGTCCGCGTTGCCGGGACCATCTTTGATGGCGCCCAGGCTGCCTTTAAAAGAGGAAATGATAGTGGGGATCGTTTTTAACAGGGTAATGAAACCGCCTGCCGCTACGGCGCCGGCGCCTATTTGTCTTACATAGGCATAATACACTGCGGAAGAATAATCGGAAAAAGTATGTGTAAGCGGGTTCCAGTCGCCCTGCCCGCCAGGTGTTTGCAGGTTGGCCAGGTAGCCTATTTTCACCAGTTGCGTAGCAATCATATCAGGCGGCAGCAGCGACGCCAGCAAAGGAATGAGCGCCAACCAGCTCAGTACGCCGCCGGCTACCAGTACTCCTGCAATGCGGGGGCCGATGATATAACCCACACCCATATACTCTGGTGTGATATCGGCACTGATCTTCGCGGAAGGGAAAAATTTGCTGGCCTGTCTGGTCATGTATTCCGGCGTTTCGGCAATGACGTGCAGGATCTTTTGCAGGATGGCATACGCAAAGGCAAAGCCCAGTCCGTAGAAAGCGGTTTTGGCAAAGTCGCCCCCTTTTTCCCCGGCAATTAAAACATCGCCGCAGGCGGTGCCTTCCGGGTAAGGCAGGGTTTTATGTTCTTTTACGATCAGCGATTTTCTCAGCGGGATCATCATAAGGGTACCGAGAATACCACCAAAGATGGCCAGGATGAGTATGGTAAAGTAATTGAAGAACTGGGCGCCGCCGCCATCGCTCAGGAACAGGAATCCCGGCAGGGTGAATACTACGCCTGCTGCTATGGATTCGCCGGCAGATCCGGTGGTTTGGATAATATTGTTTTCCAGGATAGTGGTGCCGAAGAATTTTCTTCCCAATGTAATGGCAATAACGGCGATCGGGATAGATGCTGAAACGGTAAGACCCGCTTTCAGCGCCAGGTATACGGTGGCGGCGCCAAAGATGATACCGAATATGCAACCGAGTAAAATAGATTTCAGCGTAAATTCTTTCATTTGTACGCCAGGTGGAACAAAGGGCTTGAAGTTATTATCGGACATAAGACTGTTTATGGATTTCAGGTAGAGATGTTATGATGAATGAATTTACTTTTAAAAAAGGAAAGGAGGAAAGTTATCCGCTTTCCTCCTTTCTTTTTATAGTAATGTTGACTTACCTGACACCGTGCATCCATTTTTTCAGGAAGCTGGTAGAGAGGAACAGCAGTACAGCAGCGCCTCCCGGCAGGATCACAAACACCATGAAAAATTCATAGAGGTTGTGGATGGTGAAACCTGCGAAGGTGGGGTAACTTGTAGCCAGTTTAAGTTCGTGTAATTTATCCAGTTGCTGCGCAGTGGCAGTGATGGTGCCATCGAGAATGCCTTTCAGGTCGATACCGTTTTGGCTGGCGAGCTGATATTTATCAACCGTAGGGGGCAGCAGCGCGCCCAGGGTACCAGCCAGCGCATAACCGGCGGCATTGGCGAGGAACCATACTCCCATGAGCAGGGAAGAGAAACGGTGAGGCGCCAGCTTTGCTACCAGCGACAACCCGATCGGCGACAGGCACAATTCGCCGAGTGTATGGAAAAGGTACATCAGGATCAGCCAGCTAACACCCAGTTTTTCGTTAGGGCCGAGGCTTTTCATCTGCAGGGCGATGATAAAGAAGCCGAATGCCAGCAATGCCAGCCCGATGGATTGTTTCATTGGGGAGATAGGCTCCAGGTTACGCTGTTGTAATTTAAGCCACAACCAGCTGAAAGGCAGTGCAAATACGATGATGAAGATAGAGTTGGCGTTTTGAACAAAGGAAGGAGGCATATCCCAGCCCAGGAGGCGGCGATCTGTCTGATAATCAGCTACAAAGGTAAGGGAGGAACCGGCTTGTTCAAAGCAGGCCCAGAAGAAGATAACGAAGAAGGCTACAAAGTAGATAACGAGGATTCTTTGTCTTTCTACTTTGGTAATGGATTTATCGGTAAGGATCAATACAGCAAGACTGATACCGGCGGCATAAATAAATGGATACACCCATGACTTGATAGGATTGGGATCGATAGACAGGTAGTGAATACCAAAGAAGAGGACCACCATTAGTACCAGTACGCCGAAGATGGCTGTGGTAGTGAATTTGGCTTTGTCTGCTTCACCGGTAGCGGTTACGCCGGTAGATTTGGAGAAGTCGGGTTTGCCACCGATCGCCTCACCGGCGGGTGTTACCACATATTTATCTTTCAGGAAATAAAAAAGGATAGTGCCGAGGAACATGGCGATACTGGCAGCAAGAAATCCCCATTTGAACGCGCTTACCACTCTCACGCCGGTGGCTTCGATCTTCACATCGCCGAGAATAGGGCAAATGGACATACCGAGGAAGGCGCCCATGTTGATACCCATATAAAAGATAGTAAAGGCTGAGTCGAGGCGGCTGTCATTTTTAGGATACAGCTGACCCACCATAGAAGAAATGTTGGGTTTAAAGAAGCCGTTACCGATAATGATCACAAAAAGGGCAATCCATACGATCATTTTGGCGGTATCAACGTTGGTGGCGTACAGAATGCCACTTAGCACCATGAGCAACTGTCCTACGCCCATTATAAAACCGCCTAATATGATACAGTTCCTGTTACCGAGATACCTGTCGGAGATGTATCCTCCCAGCATAGGGGTAAGATAACATAAGCCAAGAAAGCCGCCATAAATGATAGAGGAATCTGCTTCTGAGAAGGCCAGTGCATTTACCAGGAAGAGCGTCAGTAACGCCCGCATGCCATAAAAATTGAAGCGTTCCCACATTTCCGTGGCAAATAATACTGAGAGCCCCTTAGGGTGGCCCTTCTGCGAGGCAATAGGGGACTCTTGTGCAACAGTAGTTTGCATCATAAATTGGTTAGTTTTAGCAATAGTTGTTTAGATTTCGTAAACCTTTAAATGTGGCAAGTTAAATAAAATCGTTAATCTCCGTAAAAAAATGGTATAAATGCTCATTTTTTGAGGTTTTTTGATCTTTCTTTGCACTTTCTTTCGCATCTGCATTTATTAGGCAATTCATATGAACATACTATTACTTGGAAGTGGTGGCCGGGAACACGCACTGGCCCTTAAAATGTCACAAAGCACCCTTTGCGGTCAGTTATTTATTGCGCCGGGTAATGCCGGTACCGCTCAATGCGGCACAAACGTTAACATGGGTGTGAGTGAATTTGAAAAGATAAAGACCTTTTGCCTGGATAATGCGATAGACATGGTGGTGCCCGGATCTGAAGAGGCCCTGGTAAACGGGATCTACGATTTCTTTCAGAATGATCCCCAACTGCGGCATATTCCTGTACTGGGCCCTTCAAAGGAAGGCGCGCAGCTGGAAGGAAGTAAGGCGTATGCCAAGCTGTTTATGGAAAGGAATAATATTCCTACTGCTGCTTACCGGGAGTTTAATGAGCAGAATTATGAAGAAGGCCTGGCTTATCTTCAGCAGCACTCCTTACCAATTGTATTAAAGGCCGATGGCCTGGCAGCGGGTAAAGGCGTGGTAATAGCGGCTTCCTATGAAGAAGCGGCAGAAGAATTTGAGCAGATGATCCGCTCCGCAAAATTTGGGGATGCCAGCAAAACCGTGGTAGTGGAACAATTCCTCACCGGTATTGAGTTGTCTGTATTTGCGATCACAGATGGTCATACCTATAAGATATTACCTGAAGCAAAGGATTATAAAAGAATAGGCGAAGGCGACCTGGGGCTGAATACCGGTGGTATGGGAGCGGTATCTCCGGTACCGTTTGCGGATGCCGCATTTATGAAAAAGGTGGAAGATGAAGTGATCCGGCCCACCATAGCGGGCCTTTCCAAAGAAGGTATTGTGTATCATGGTTTTGTCTTTTTTGGCCTGATTAATGTAGAGGGTTCGCCTTTTGTAATTGAGTATAACTGCCGTATGGGCGATCCGGAAACGGAAGTGGTAATGCCACGTTTGAAGAATGATGCACTGGAGCTGTTTAATGCAGTGATGACCGGTAAACTGAGTGAGCAAACCATCTACGCTGATGAGCGTGCCGCAGCTACGGTAATGCTGGTATCGAAAGGATATCCTGAAGCATATGAAAAGAACAAGGTGATCAATGGTATCCCCGCGCCTGGGCGCGACCAGGTGGTGTTTCATGCCGGTACACGGCAGGAAGGCGATAAGGTACTGACCAATGGAGGCCGGGTACTGGCTATTACTTCACTGGCATCAGACCTGACAATGGCGCTGGCACATTCTGTACAAACAGCGGAGCAGATTACATTTGACGGCAAGGTATACCGCCGTGATATAGGCTATGAATTCGTTTAGGCGTTGACCAGGATTAATTTACAGTGGGGAGGACTGGTACAGGACAATTGAAAAGCGGGACTTGTAAAGGCACAATTTTAAGCAGCAGGAACAATTAAAACGGGGTTATCCCGTTCATCTGGTCGGAGCATAAAGAGAGCTGTTACTATGCCGTTTATACAACAAATAACTTTTTTTAATATTTAGCTGTATTATTGCAAGAATATCCATTTTTTGCATCGTATATTCGTTGGAATTATTCATTTTTGCATTCTAATTTTTGACCGTATCAACAATGGGATTTTTTAATTTTTTAACGCAGGAAATCGCGATTGATCTTGGTACAGCGAACACGCTGATAATTCATAATGACCAGGTGGTAGTGGACGAGCCTTCCATTGTAGCGATAGAACGGGCTAGCGGCAAAATTGTGGCAGTAGGAAAAAAAGCCATGATGATGCACGAAAAAACACACGAATATCTTCGTACTATACGTCCCCTGAAAGATGGCGTGATAGCGGATTTTAATGCCGCTGAAGGAATGATCAGGGAACTCATAAAAATGATTTACCCCAAGAAACCTTTATTTGCACCCAGCTGGCGCATGGTGATCTGCATTCCTTCCAGTATTACGGAAGTGGAGAAGAGAGCGGTGCGCGACTCCGCTGAGCAGGCAGGGGCTAAAGAGGTATACCTGATCCATGAACCTATGGCAGCTGCACTCGGTATCGGTATCGATGTGGAAGAGCCGGTAGGTAACATGATCATTGACATAGGCGGTGGTACCACTGGTATCTCCGTGATTGCGCTGGCAGGTATCGTGTGCGACCAGAGCATCCGTATTGCGGGGGATGAATTTACCGCTGATATCATGGAAGCCCTGCGCCGTTATCATAGCCTCCTGATCGGTGAAAGAACTGCTGAGCAGATCAAGATCCACATCGGATCAGCCCTGAAAGAACTGGACAACCCACCGGATGATATTCCTGTTAACGGACGGGATCTGGTAACCGGTATTCCCAAGCAGATCATGGTATCTTACCAGGAAATTGCGGAAGCCCTTGATAAATCTATCTTTAAGATCGAAGAAGCCATCCTGAAAGCGCTGGAAACAACGCCTCCTGAGCTGGCATCAGATATTTACCGCAGAGGTTTATACCTGACCGGCGGCGGTGCACTGCTGCGTGGCCTGGATAAACGTCTTACCCAAAAAATTAAACTGCCGGTACATGTAGCGGACGATCCTTTACGTGCGGTGGTAAGAGGTACAGGTATTGCCCTCAAGCATGTAGGCAAGTATCCGTTCCTGATGCAATAAAACTATTTGTGATCCGGGTATGTTGTTATTCATTCTGTGAGAAGGAACAGCAATGTATCCGGGTTACCAAATCCTAAAATAGTGCGCGCTTGTGCGAAATCTAATCATTTTCTTTAGGCGATATTTTAACTTCTTCTTATTTCTGCTGCTGGAAGTGATTTGTATGGTACTGGTGTTCCAGCATAACAACTTTCAGCGCGCCGCCTATCTCAGTTCCGCTAATGACATCAGCGGGAAATTATATGACAAGTATAATAACGTTCAGTATTACTTTCACCTGAAGTCGACCAACGACAGCCTGGTGAATGAGAACATGCGCCTGCACAACATGCTCCGTACCAGTTACGACAGTATGATTACCACCAACGGGATCAAAGTAGATACCGTTCGCCAATACAGCGATGATACTACCCACCGGGTTATTGGCACACAGATCCGCCGGTACGAGTACTTCTCCGCTAAAGTGATCAACAACTCCATCAATAAGCCTGTTAACTATATTACTATTCACCGCGGCAGCCTGCAGGGGATCCGCCCTAATATGGGCGTTATCAGCAGCAGCGGCGTAGTGGGTGTGGTGAGAAGCGTGAGCGATAATTACGCCGTAGTATTGTCAATGCTTTCCAAATCCAATTCCGTTTCCATCAGCGCCCGCCTGGGCCAGGGAAAGGAAATGGGCTCTGTACACTGGGATGGCGAAGATGCCGGTTATGCCCTGCTGAAAGACGTGCCGAAAAGCGCCAAGATACATAAGGGAGATACGGTGGTAACCAGCGGTTTCTCTGCATTATTCCCTGAAAACATTCCCATCGGTTATGTTGAAAGCATCGCCGTAGGAGATAAGGCCAGCACTTCGTTTACCATACGGTTAAAATTGGCTACCAATTTCTTTAACCTGCAATATGTGTATGTGATAGAAAACCTGTTGAAAGAAGAACAACAACGATTGGAAGATTCAACGTATAAGTTGATTAAATGAGTATACTGTTAAGAAATATAATCCGCTTTGTGCTCCTGCTGCTGATTCAGGTGTTTGTGCTCAATGAAATATTGCTGCACCAGCTGGTGAGCCCCTATCTTTATATGTTGTTTATACTGGCGCTGCCGTTCAATCTGCCACGCCCGGTGCTGATGCTCCTGGGTTTGCTGATGGGCCTTTCGCTGGATATGTTTATGAATACCCCGGGCATGCATGCCGCCGCCTGTGTGTTCATTGCCTATCTGCGCCCGTTCATTATAAATATCCTATCGCCACAGGGAGGTTTTGAAACTACCCAGAAAACGCCTTCGATGACCAGTATGGGCGTGTCCCAGTTTCTCATCTATGCCGCTATCCTGGTATTCCTGCACCATACGCTTTTCTTTATACTGGAAGTATTTGGTATGGGCAACCCGTTATACCTGGTGATGAAGATCGTCTTTTCAACACTGGCCAGTCTTTTCCTGATTGTACTGTATGAACTGCTGTTCTTCTCGAAAAAATAGCGAAAAGCTGAAAGCTTAAAGCAGAAAGCGAAAAGCTATTGTCACGGAAACCAGAACAAAGGGGAAAAGAAATAAAACGATAAACAACAAAATATGGGCGCTTTTAGCTTTCTGCTTTCAGCTTTCCGCTATTTTTGTAACTTAAAATAATTCCGTCCTTAATAGCATGTCAGTATTCAATCAGCCCAGGAAGAGAGTAATACAGCTGATCATACTTGGGATGGTGGTACTGATCATCACCAGGTTATTCTTTCTCCAGGTAGTGGAAAAGAAATACGCCAAGCTGGCGGATGCCAATGCCGTGCTTCGTAAGGTCATTTACCCAAGCCGTGGTATCATCTACGACCGGCAGAACCGCAGCATCCTTGGCAACGACGTATTGTACGACCTGGTAGTTACACCTGCCAGCGTAAAAAACATTGATACCGGCTATCTCTGTAATATTTTAAAAATAGATAAGGAAGAGTTCAGAAAAAGGATCGTTACCGCCATTGTTAAAAACGGGCGTGTAAGACAATCCGTTTTTGCGCCGCTGCTGGCCCCGGAAGTATTCGGGCAACTACAGGAAAGTATGTACCTTTTCCAGCCAGGCTTTGAACTGGTACCCCGGCAGATCCGCTCCTATCCTTATTCTGCGGCAGCTAACATCCTGGGGTATATTGCGGAGATCTCCCCCGCCATGTTAAAGGATACCGCAAACTACGCCTCCTATAACTCCGGCGACTATCTCGGGTTTACCGGCCTGGAAAAAACCTATGAAGCAGTGCTCATGGGGCAACGCGGGATACAATACCTGGTCAAGGATAACCTCAACAGGCCGCAGGGACCTTATGAAAACGGGGAGTTTGACAGTGCCGCGGTAGCAGGCAGGAACCTGCGCCTCTCCCTGGATATTGAACTGCAGGTGCTCGGTGAAAAATTAATGAAAGGCAAATCGGGCAGTATTGTAGCCATCGATCCGCAAACAGGCGGCATCCTGGCCATGGTAAGCGGCCCGAGCTTCGATCCTAACCTGCTTACTGGTCCGTACCGGAGCGCCAATTTCAGTAAGCTGTATACAGATACTACCAAACCGCTGTTTAACCGTGCCATCCAGGCTACCTATCCGCCGGGATCTACGTTTAAACCGATGATTGCACTGGTAGGGCTGGATGAAGGGGTAATTACCCCCAGTTTTGGTTACCCCTGCGGCGGGGCTTATTATGGTTGTTCACGGCCTATCAAGTGTGAGCACCATGATGCGGGGCACGCAGCCAACCTGCGACTGGCTTTATCGCATTCCTGTAACTCCTATTTTTCGCATGTATACCGCCTGAGCGTGGATGCGGGTAAATTCGGAGGGATCAAAGTAGGCGGTATGCAGAAATGGGCGGATTATATGAACAGCTTTGGCTTTGGTCATAAGGTAGGAATAGATATTCCCAGTGAAGGCCGGGGCCTGGTACCGGATAAGAAGTATTACGATGCCAGGTACAAAGGCAGCTGGAATTCCTGTACTTCCGTATTCCTGGGGATCGGACAGGGGGAACTGCTGTTAACACCGCTGCAGATGGCCAATGCCATGTGTATTGTGGCTAACCGGGGCTCTTACTATATCCCGCATTTCGTGGCCAGTATCGATAATGATAATACCCATCTCCTGGATAAATACAAAGAAAAGCATGATGTGGCGCATATCTCTGATACCGCCTACAGCGCTGTTATTCATGGTATGACGGATGTGGTGGAAAGCGGTACAGGCCGTATTGCACAGATTGAAGGCATTACTATCGGCGGTAAAACAGGTACGGCGGAAAACTATGGTATAGTGAACGGCGTAAGAACAAAACTGAAGAACCATGCGGTGTTTGTGGCCTTTGCCCCGGCAGAAAAAGCGCGTATAGCCATCGCCGTGATAGTGGAGAACTCCGGTTTCGGTGCGAAATATGCAGCGCCTATTGCCAGTTTGATGATGGAGAAATACCTGAAAGACAGTATCTCCACCAAACGTCAGCCGTTGTTGAAATCAGTGATGGAAACAGTGACCATAGACCCGGCCATGCTGGCTAAATCGCACCTGGACTCCTTGAATCAGAACGCAGTTATTAAAAAGAATAAGCCTTAACCAATCATCGAATAAACCGATTAATCAATAATGAACCGCTCGCAAGCCAAACTGACACAAGGGATTGACTGGCCAATAGTTGGCCTGTATCTGGCATTGGTGATCATAGGCATCATGTCCATTTTTGCTGCGGAATACCGGGGGGATGATAATGTGTGGCAGGATATCCTGCACCCGAACAAAAACTATTCAAGACAGCTCATCTGGTTTGGCGTGTCTATTGTGCTGGCGGCTATTATATGGCTAACGGACAGTAAGTTCTTTACCGCCACGGCCAACCTCATGTATGCGGGCGGATTGTTGCTGCTGCTGCTGGTACTGGGGATAGGTAAAGACGTAAAAGGATCGCATTCCTGGCTGGTGATCGGTGGATTCCAGTTCCAGCCCGCGGAACTGACCAAACTTTGCACCAACCTGGCACTTGCCAAATACCTGTCGTCGCAGGAAACGGATTTCACAAAACTGCGATCGAGACTGATCGCCGCTGCCCTGGCCCTGATACCTGCCGGTATCATCATTTTGCAGGATGAAACGGGATTGGCGCTGGTATATTTTTCTTTCTTCCTGGTCATGTTCCGTGAGGGATTGCCCGGCGTGCTGCTGGTAATTGCCTTCTCGGGAATTGTGCTGGTATTGTCGGCCCTGCTGGTCGACCGAACGGTGCTCTTTATCATCTTCACGGTCATCACCGCGCTGGTCATCTATTTTATGCGGCGCGAAATAAAACGAAAGCGGTCGAAGCTGGCGCTGATACTGGGCATTTATGCTTTCTGCGGGCTTTTCGTCATGTTCGTTGTACCTTTTGTATTTACCAAAGTACTGAAGGATTACCAGGTGCGCCGTATCGAGGTGATGCTGGGCAAGGAGAACGACCCTAAAGCCACTTATAATACCCGGCAGAGTATGATAGCCATCGGCTCCGGCGGCTTCTGGGGAAAAGGCTACCTGAAGGGTACTCAAACCCGTTATGATTTTGTACCTGAACAAAGCACCGACTTCATTTTTTGTACTATAGGGGAAGATTTCGGCTTTTTCGGCAGTGTTATTTTCCTGGGGATCTATGTAGCCCTGCTTTTCCGGATCATTTTTGTGGCGGAGCGACAGCGATCGACCTTTACGCGCGTATATGCATATGGGGTGGCCAGTATCATCTTTTTCCACCTGGCCATTAATATTGCCATGACCATAGGATTGGCGCCGGTAATCGGTATCCCGCTGCCATTGGTGAGTTATGGAGGATCTTCCCTGATGACGTTTACCATGCTGATATTTATATTGCTCCGGCTGGATGCCGACCGCCAGATGGTGTTAAGATAGTATCTTTGCAAAATGGCACGTATCATTCCATTATCAGAAGGGTCATTTACCGTAGACGGGACCAAGAAGTTTTTTCCTTTTAAGCTGGGAACAGATAGCATGCAGGACCGCCCGCATGGTTCGTTACTGGTGGAAATACAGCCGTTCCTGGTAATTACCGACCGCGATTATATTTTATTTGACACCGGGTTAGGGTTCCGCAACCCCGATGGCGTATTACAGATCCATCAGCACCTGATAGACAATGGCATCAATCCAATGGAGATCACCAAAGTATTGATGAGCCATTTGCATAAAGACCATTCCGGTGGCGTTTCTTCCGAGGATCCGATCACGGGGGAACGCACACTCAATTTTCCCGGCGCTACCTATTATGTAAACAACGAGGAAATGCGCTATGCTTTGGAGCATTCCGGCAAATCCTATCTCTCCGAAGATATTATGTTATTACAACAGCGGGATAACGTAGTATTCACTACCGGCAATGGTACTATCGACGGGTATATTCATTATGAAGTAACCGGTGGCCACTGCCCTTATCACCAGGTATTCCTGGTAGATGAAGGGGAAGATAAAATATTTTTCGGGGGAGATGTAGCCCCGCAGATCTCACAGATGAAAAGCCGGTTTGCAGCCAAATATGATTATGACGGCAAACGCAGCATGGAGCTCCGACAGGAATTCCTGGAGCGTGGCAAACAGGAAGGCTGGACTTTCCTCTTTTATCATGATACCAAAGAACCTTTTGCAAAGTTTTAAGCGGATTTCGTCTGACTCAGGATTAAACTGATTACACTAATTACCCTGATTTGATTTTGTAATGATTTATAAAAGATTTTTTGGGAGATAATAAGATGTACACGCCGTTTGATAGCTTGTCGCTTGCAGGACAGCATACCATCAAAACATGGGAACAACAGGGCCGGAACTGGGCATCGTATAGTCTTTACCGCCACCAGGCGGCCCATGAACTTTATATTCCGCAAACGGTGCTCAACCTGGTGATACAGGGAGAGAAAAGAATGTACGACGGCAGGCAGGTACATTACCTGCAAGCCGGCGATGTGATGGTGATCCCGGCCGGCACCCTGCTTTGCTCTGAAATATTGCAGCCCCGGCAACAATACGGAAGCATTAACCTGGTGATCCCCGATGAAATGATCCTGGATTCGCTCAGGAAAAAGGACCGCAAAAGCAATACTCCCGGCAAGGCATTAACTACGCTCCCGGTTAGCCATCAGTGGCGCCACTTCACACAGTCGCTTTTAAGCCGGTTTACAAATGGTCATCTTTCTGTTCCTGACTGTCATGATATTATTCCGGAAGCGCTTCACCTTATTTCTGATGATGAGCCGGTAAGCGCAATGCTTGTCAAGGCTGCCATGTACCCGCTTCCCGATGTAATGGAAAAGCTAAGCACCGGCATTGCAGAAGTACGTTTACTGGAAGATATGGCGACAATGGGACACATGAGCACCGCTACCCTGAAACGCCGTTTCCGGGATATTTACCACAGTTCGCCTATGCACTGGGTGTTGGAGAAGCGGCTGCAGATGGCGGGTTTCCTGCTGCGCACCACGGAACAGCCGATCCCGGAAATAGCCTATAGTACAGGGTTTGAGGATGTAACCCATTTTTACAGGCAATTCCGCCGTTGTTTTAAAGTAACCCCGTTGCAATGGCGTAAAATGGAAACTGATCTTTTCAGCAAATAGTGGCATCAGCCGGCGGCTTATATTGTGGAAAAAAAGTAATGGAAAGTCTTATTCACATTGGCGAAGCCTGGGTGCGGGCATGGAACTCACATGACCTCGATGAAATAATGTCGCATTACGATGACGATATTATTTTTTATTCCCCTTTAATTAAAAAGATCAATAACGACCCTACAGGCTGTATCCGGGGAAAGGAGCAATTGCGCGCCTACTTTAACAGGGGCCTGGAAGCCTATCCTGATCTGCATTTTGAGCTGTATCATATCCTGGAAGGAGTGAATTCTATTGTGCTTTATTACAAAAGCATCAACGATAAATTAAGCACGGAAATGATGGTGATTAATGAGAAAGGGCTGGTAATTGAAGTAAGGGCACATTATAAATAAATGATGGGATTGAATTGCGGGAGCGGGCTCCCGTAATTCTTCCTATGGTCTTCTTCTCGGGCCCTGCCCCATCCGGTTCATGCGTTGGGTATTGAGATGGTTAACCATAATAGTCCGGAATTCTCTTTCACTTTTAAACACCATGCCTGCTTTCCTGCCGGGGAGCACCCGCTGGAATTCTGCACTGTAGCGCGATTTAATATCCAGCATCCGTTTCTCATACTTCAGTTCCTTATCCATATTTTTCCGGGCGGCGTCATCTGCGTTATCTGAAGCAGTTTTTTCCAGGTCTCTTTTCTGGTGGCGTTCTGCTATCAGTTGTTCTACTTCGTGGGTATAGTTATTGTAAACCGGCCAGAATTTCTGGGCTTCTTCAGGAGTGAGACTTAGTTTCTGGGACAGGTACTGGATCTGTATGGCTTTTATTTTTTCAGCTGCACTTTCGGACGCGGTTTGCTGTGCATTGCTCACCCTGGGTTGGGTGAGGAGCACAAACATTGTAATCCATATAAAATAAAAACGTTTCATCATTGCTTTTCAGGTAACACTTCCTTTGATAAATCGGTCCGTTGCAGGTATTTCTCTATAGCTTCCAATGGAACTGCTTCATTCAGCTGGTTTTGCACCGGGGTTGCTTCCACGGAAGTAGCAAAGAAAGCATCATTATCAAAGGGATCTGTGTGGGTTTGCAGGTAATTCACAATATCCTGGTCATCCAGGGCTTCCAGCTGTTTTTCTATATTGTTATGATGGTTGTTATTATTGATCACGAACAGGAGGGCGCTGCTACCGATAAATGCGGTCAGACATGCAGCTACGGTCCATTTCAGCCAGGTAGCGGTGCGGTTTCTATAGATTGTCCGTAGTGGATTCGCCGTGTGTGGATGACCCGCATCTGCCCGGAGTGCTTCAAAATAGCCGTTGGGAACTGTAAAAGGTACCTCTTTGGGTATTGCCGCCAGGAAGGGAGAAAGTGTTTCCAGTTCTGTGTTTACAGTAAAGTCTGGCTGTTCTTCTTCCGTTTGAATCCGTTGCAGGATGGCTTTGGGCAGTTCTTCAAAATAGCCGGCCGGAATGGTTGCCTGGTGGCCCGGGGGGGCTGTTTCGCTGCGCAGATCTTCCAGTTGAATTTGCAGCAGGATAGCAGCGGCCAGGTGTTCAAAATAGTCTGCCGGTACCGTAAATGGCACCTCTGCAGGCCAGCTGATGCCCGGAGCTATCTGTAATAATTCATCTGATATGTAAGTCTGCCTGTTCATATTTACTGTTTTTTAGACAGGAAACGGTATTGATAGTTTAATGTGATTTTAATGTTTTGATAAAAATCTTTAAAAATTACTTAAAATAAATATTTGTAAAATTTATGCTCAGCCGTTGCGGATGAACTCCTCAATTTTCTTAACAGCATGGTGATAAGAGGCTTTCAGTGCGCCTTCCGAGGTGTCCAGTACTTTGCTCATTTCTTCGTAGGGCATTTCATCGTAATAGCGCAAATTGAATACGAGCCGTTGTTTATCAGGTAAACTGAGAATGGCGCGTTGCAGTTTCCACTCCAGTTTGTTGGGATCGAACTGTGGGTCTGCCCTGAGTTTATTACTTAAGCCGGTTTCCACTTCCGACAGGGAAACAGATGTTTTACGTTTCTGCTGTTCCAGGAAAGTAAGACTTTCATTGGTGGCTATTTTATACAGCCAGGTATACAATTGTGCGTCTTCCCGGAAGTTTTCCAGGTTTTTCCACACTTTAATAAAAACATTTTGCAGCACATCATTGGCATCATCATGATCCATTACCATCCTTCGGATATGCCAGTAAAGCCTTTCCTGGTACTTCTGGATAATAAGGGTAAACCCTTTTTCCTTTGTACCAGGTGCGCGGTATAATGCCAAGAGTGATTTATCGTCCTGTGAAACGGCCATAGGTTAAATGGTTCTAACAGGTTTTAGTTTATTGAATATAAATAAAAACCTGTTCATGAGACAGGGAGATTGGCGGAAGGTTTAATCGCTATCGCCTTCGGCGATGTAAATTGTCTTGGAGCACTGATTACGCTGATTTTACTGATTAGTTTGATTTTATTCTTTGGATTTTATAAAAGATTAAGGGAGACAAAAGCGAATAAGTCGCTTATATCTCCCTTAATTATTAAAAAAAATCAAATTAATAAGTAAAATCAGCGTAATCCTGAGTCAGACAAAATTCGCGCATCGCCGAAGGCGATTACGCTTGTTTCTTGCGCTGCATGGCCTTTTCTGCTGCGGCTACGATATGATCTGCATCGAGGCCGTATTTTTTCAGCAGGTCCAGTGGTTTACCGCTTTCGCCGAAGGTATCGTTGGTACCAACATACTCAATGGGAACTGGTATATGGCGGGAGGCCACCTGCGCGATGCTGTCGCCCAGGCCACCGAGCACGTTATGTTCTTCTGCAGTAACGGCGCAACCTGTTTTCTTCAGGGAAGCGATCACGGCAGCTTCATCCAGTGGTTTAATAGTGTGGATATTGATGATTTCCACGCTGTAGCCTTTTTCTTCCAGCACTTTACCGGCTTCGATGGCGATCCAAACCAGGTGGCCGCAGGCGAACAGGGTGATATCGGTTCCTTCGTGGAGGATCTGGGCTTTACCCACTTCAAATTTCTGGTCTTCAGGGGTAAAGTTGGGCCATTTCGGGCGACCGAAGCGGAGATATACTGGTCCTTCGTAGTCGGCAATCGCGATGGTAGCGGCTTTGGTCTGATTGAAATCGCAGGGTACGATCACAGTCATGCCGGGCAGCATTTTCATCATGCCTATATCTTCCAGGATCTGGTGGGTGGCGCCATCTTCACCCAGGGTAAGGCCCGCGTGGGAAGCGCATATTTTTACGTTCTTGTTGGAGTATGCAACAGACTGACGGATCTGGTCGTACACTCTTCCGGTAGAGAAGTTAGCAAAGGTAGTAGTGTATGGTATTTTGCCGCCGATAGTTAAACCTGCAGCGATGCCGATCATATTGGCTTCTGCGATCCCTACCTGTACAAAGCGGTCCGGAAATTCTTTAATAAAGGCGTTGAGTTTCATGGAGCCGAGCAGATCGGCTGTCAGGGCAACTACATTTGGGTTTTTGCGGCCAGCTTCCAGTATGCCTTCGCCAAACCCGCCGCGGGTTTCTTTTTCATTTAGTGGTTGAATATCTTTTACCATTGTGGTCTTTTTAAAATTGAAGCGTAAATGTAAACATTAAAAAACGAGGATCCTAGTTGCTCAGCACTTTATTACGCAGGCTCACTTCCCATTGCCAGGCGGTGCGCATACTGTCGTCGATACCGATTTTGGGTTCCCAGTTCAGTTTTTCCTTTGCTTTACTGTTATTGGCGTAGATGGCGATCACATCTCCTTCCCTGCGGGGGCCGGTGGTGTAGTTTAATTTGATGCCTGAAATTTTTTCGAATGCCTTGATGGCTTCCAATACAGTAACGCCATTGCCGGTACCCAGGTTAAATACTTCACAGTTGCTGGTATTCCGGTGTTCCAGGAGATACTGGAGCGCTTTGGTGTGAGCGGCAGCGATATCCATTACGTGGATATAGTCGCGGACGCAGGAACCGTCGCGGGTATCGTAGTCGGTACCAAACACGGTCATTTTAGGGATTTTCCCGATGGCGGTTTGGGTGATTACAGGAACCAGGTTGTCTGGTTTTCCCAGTGGAAGCTCACCAATCAGCGCAGATTCATGTGCGCCTACGGGGTTAAAGTAACGAAGCAGGATAGAATTAGTTTCGTTTACCCGGCTGTAGTCTTCAATGATCTGTTCGCCTATCTGTTTGGTGCGTGCGTAGGGCGATTGTGCCTCTCCGAGCGGGGTTTCTTCCACTACCGGTAAAGCTTTGGTATTGCCGTAAACCGAGCAGGAGGAAGAGAATACAAGGTTGGGTATATTGTATTCTTTCACGCATTTCAACACGTTGATCAGTGAGGTGAGATTATTCTGAAAGTACATCAGGGGCTCGTTTACGGATTCTCCCACTGCTTTCAGGGCGGCAAAATGGATAACGCCAACAATATCCCGGTTTTCATGAAATACCGCGTTGGTGTCTTCCAGGTTACAAAGGTCTACTTTGTAATTGCGTACCTTTTTTCCGGTAATTTTCTCTATACCATCTAATAATTGGGTGGTGCTTCTGATATTACTGTCTACAGATACCACGTCAAAACCATTATTGATCAGATCTACAATAGTATGCGCGCCTATATAGCCACAACCACCCGTAACAAGAACCTTCATGATATTTCAGATTTACGTTTATTAGTTATTTCAGAAAACTTTTTGATTGAGCACCGTTTCAAGGTATGCCCCGTAACCGCTTTTCAGCAAAGGTTTGGCCAGCTCCTTTAATTGGCCGGCAGTAATGAACCCTTTGCGGTAGGCGATTTCTTCGATACAGGCCACCTTTATTCCCTGCCTTTGTTCTATTACCTGTACAAACTGTGAGGCCTGCATCAGCGAGTCGAAAGTGCCGGTATCCAGCCAGGCTGTTCCGCGAGGTAATATAGAAACTTTTAATTTTCCACGCCGTAAATATTCTTTATTTACGTCTGTAATTTCGTATTCGCCGCGGGGGCTGGGTTGCAGGTTTTTAGCGATCTCCACTACTGCATTGTCGTAGAAGTAGAGGCCGGGTACAGCGAAATTGGATTTGGGCTGTACGGGTTTTTCTTCGATGGATAACACTTTCATGTCTGCTCCGAATTCCACTACGCCGTACCTTTCAGGGTCGGATACCTGGTAAGCATATACGATTCCGCCCTCGGGGTTGGTGTTATGTGCCAGCTGTGTACCGAGGCCGGCGCCATAAAAGATATTATCCCCCAATACCAGTGCTACGCTGTCGTTACCAATAAACTCTTCACCTATCACAAAAGCCTGGGCCAGGCCATTTGGAGTTGCCTGTTCAGCATAGCTGAGGTTCAATCCCAGCTGCTGCCCGTTGCCGAAAAGCCGCTGAAAAGCCGGGAGGTCGTGCGGGGTGGAGATGATCAGGATATCCTTAATGCCTGCCAGCATTAAAGTAGACAGCGGGTAATAGATCATTGGCTTGTCATACACTGGCATTATCTGTTTGCTGATAGCGTACGTGATGGGGTGCAGCCGGGTGCCGGAACCGCCGGCCAGGATAATTCCTTTCATTTACAAGATCAATTTTTGATGGTCACTAACTATCTCTTCTGATTAGAAGAAAAACCGCACAAAAATAGCGGCTCTCTTTCAATTGGCGTCTTTTTTTTATAAAAAAAGCTCTCCGGCGGTGGCGGGAGAGCTTTTAAGTATGTTACAGGTCCACTTTTTAAATGAACAGGTTTACGATAAAATAGGTGACTGCAGCCAGTAATCCACTGATAGGAATGGTTAAAACCCAGGCCCACAGAAGGGATACGGTAACGCCCCAACGAACGGCAGATAACCTTTTGGTGGCGCCCACACCCATGATAGCTCCCGTAATAACGTGGGTGGTACTGGCGGGAATGCCCAGGTGCTCTGTGAGGAAGAGGGTAACAGCGCCGGAGGTTTCGGCCGCTACGCCTTCCAGCGGGGTTACCTTGGTAATGCGTGTTCCCATGGTTTTTACAATCTTCCAGCCGCCGCTCATGGTTCCCAGTGCAATACAGGTAAAGCAGGCCAGGGGCACCCAATCCGGCATTTCCTTGAGGTTTTTGATATAACCTGCAGATACCATTGCGGCAGAGATGATACCCATTACTTTCTGGGCATCGTTACTGCCGTGGCCAAGGCTCAATGCCGCAGAGGAGGCCAGCTGCAGGCGTTTGAACCAACTTTCTGCCCGGTAGGGGTTTGCCTTCCGGCAAACATTAACGATGATGAGTGTTATAACAAAGGCTACCGCCATACCTATGAGAGGCGCCAGTACAATAAAGTATACAGTAGGTAATACCTTGTGGAAATTGATTACATCAATATTGCCACCGGAAGCAGTAACCGCCGCGCCGATAAAACCGCCAATCAGCGTATGGGAGGAACTGGAGGGGATACCCAGCCACCAGGTGAAAAGATTCCAGGTGATGGCCGCTACCAGGCCGCAAAGGATCACTTTCAGCGTAATAAACTGCTCAAATACGGAGTTGGCTACGGAATTTGCTACTTTAAATTCACCGATGTAATATTTGGCCACAAAAAAGGCCACAAAGTTGAATACTGCGGCCCAGAGCACTGCCTGAAAAGGTGTCAGTACCTTGGTCGACACAATGGTGGCTATAGAGTTGGCGGCATCATGGAAACCATTGATATAATCAAAAATGAATGCCAGTATGATAATAATTACTAGTAAAGTCATGACATCAGGAGAATTAGGCGTTCAGAACTGTAATCCCCTTTATCAGGAGTACTTGATAATAATGGTTTCTATTACGTTGGCGCAGTCTTCGCACTTGTCGGTAGCGATTTCCAGCGCCTGGTAGATTTCACGCATTTTAATCAGTTCTGCCGCGTTCTGCTCTGTATCAAACAGGTCGGCGATGGCCATGTCGTAGATATCATCAGCATGGTTTTCCAGGCTGTTGATCTTTACGCAGGCATCCGTAATGATGCGCATATTCTGCATATTGCGCAGTTCAGGGATGGCTTTGGCAAGTTCCAGTACACCAAGGTGGATCAGTTCAGCCAGTTTGCGGATGCTTTCGTTGATGTAATGTACTTTATAGAGGTCCATTCTTTTGGCGGAGCCGTGGATATAATCTGCAACGTCGTCCAGGGTGGCGGCCAGGTAGTGAATGTCTTCACGGTCAAACGGGGTGATAAAATTCTGTCCGAGCTCTACAAATATGCGGTGGGTATAATCGTCGTTTTTGTGTTCCAGGCGTTCTATCAGGTGTACTTTATCCTTTCTCACCGCCAGATCCGTGGTTGCCACCAGCTCATTGAGCACGGTTGCCATTTCTACCAGATTGGAAGCTACGTCTTCAAACAAAGAATAAAATACCCGGTCTTTCGGCATGAATAGTTTAACAAAAGAATTGAAGCCTCCCATACAGTTTGAGTTTAAAAATTTGCCGCAAAAATAGCTTTCAGAATCTATCCCAGCCAGTAAAAAACGTGAATTAATAATTCCTTAACACTGGATTAATATAAAAGTAATATAGCGATTTTTCCTTTGTATTGAAAATTATACTCATAAACAGGCTGCCTACAACCTGTACATACGTACCTATAATGTCGGATAAACGCCCATTAGATATCGCTGTAATTTCAGATGTACATCTGGGGATTTACGGCTGTCACGCCAAAGAACTGGTTCAGTACCTGGATAGCATTGACCCGAAAATACTGGTATTGAACGGGGATATTATTGATATCTGGCAATTCAGTAAACGTTATTTTCCAAAGGCCCATACCAAAGTGATCCGGAAGATCCTGAAGATGATCGGGAAAGGTACCGAAGTATATTACCTGACCGGCAACCACGACGAAGCGCTCCGCAAATACGCCGGGTTTGAGCTGGGGAATTTTACGATCGATAATAAACTGGTGCTGGAAGTGGATGGCAAACGGCATTGGTTCTTTCACGGCGATGTATATGATGTGACCATGAAAAACTCCAAATGGCTGGCAAAGCTGGGGGGCAAGGGTTATGACCTGCTGATTATCCTCAACCGGCTGGTGAATCATATCCTGGAAAGCATGGGACGGGAAAAAATGTCTTTTTCCAAAAAAGTAAAACAAGGAGTAAAATCGGCCGTGAAATTTATCTCCGATTTTGAACAAACTGTTGCGGAAATAGCGGCGGATAAAGAGTTCGACGTAGTATGCTGCGGACATATCCATCAGCCCCTGATCAAGGAAATGCAGGCGGGCAACAGAACGATCACTTACCTGAATTCCGGCGATTGGGTGGAAAGTCTTACCGCCCTTGAATATAATAACCAGCAATGGACCCTGTACCAACATCCCCTTACCCGGAAAGGCACTGTGCTGGCTGAAGACGATGATGATGGGCTCGACTGGGACGCTACCCGTATTATTACTTTCCCCGGCTCCTGATTTTTCTTCTCTTTATTATATTTAAATTTTTCGAATATATTTAAATATAAATATTATTTTCACAAAATCATAACAAGCGCTTAATATTAAATTAAAAGTAGACTACTAAGTTTGCCAGAGAAATAATTAAGTGTGACGATAGTGGCACATTTAGATAAGCAAGAAAAAAAGCTAGATGAAAGTATTGAAGTTACATCCTTTAATGACTATCTCCCTATTGCAGATGCAGATCCAGCGTTTGCTCTTTTGTAACGTGGCCGTGTATGTGCGCAACTCGCTTGCCAATACCTTTGATACATTAAAAGATGCCGGTTTTGAAGAGGACGTCCTGGTGGAGTTTCCGATCGATGAAACCCTCAGTCTGCGGGAGTTTGAGGAAGAAGTGGAAGAACGGTTTAATTTTTCACTCGAGTTGTGCAATAAGGACAACAAACCCTTCATGAACAAAAGTCAGCACTTATTCCAGATCGCCTGCCCGGTATCTGACTGGAAAACCGAGCGTAATTACCAGCTGGATATTTCCCTCGATATGCTGAAAAATAATAATCGCCAGTCGCCACAACAGAATATGTGGTAACACTTCTCTCAGTTAACCCAGGTTCTCTCTTCTTCTATATATTTCTACTGTCAGCGATCTCCTGAAAATCTTTCTATCAATTAACATTCTGGTAATGCCTCGTTAACACTGCGGTAATGTAGTGCCAATAGTTTTGCCATCAATATTAAAACGGGCTTAAAACCGTATTAAAACCTGATTAAAAAATTACTGTGAAGCAACTATCTTCTGTACTTATCTGGGCACTATTGCTGTGCTGCTCCTTTGCCAATGCATCCTCTGCAGCTGATCCGGCCAAAATCACCGGTAAAGTAACCGACAAAAAAACAGGTGAAGCTATTATCGGGTTAACCGTGGTAGTAGCTGGTACAGGCAAAGGCGCGGTAACAGATGTAGAAGGAAGATACCAGATATTGGTAGATCCCGGCACCTATACTCTTGAGTTCAAATTCATGGGGTACCAGACAAAATCAATATCTGAAGTAGTAGTGAGCGCAGGCAAGCCTACCTACCTTGATATTGTGATGGAAGAACGCAGTTCCAAAAGCCTGAAAGAAGTGGTGATCACCGGAACAGCAAAACAGGAAACCATTAATTCACTGCTAACCCTGCAAAAAAATACCAACACAGTAGCACAGGTAGTATCTGCAGAAGCGATCCGCAAATCGCCGGACAGAAACACAGGAGAAGTACTGAAAAGAGTATCCGGCGCGTCTTTACAGGAAGGTAAGTACCTGGTTGTACGCGGGCTTGCGGACAGGTATAACCAGGCGACTGTAAACGGCGCACTGCTGTCGAGCACAGAACCCGACAGGAAAACATTTTCGTTTGATCTCTTCCCTTCCAATATTGTTGAAAACATTGTAATTAATAAGGCAGCAGTGCCTGAATTGCCCGCAGAATTTGCAGGTGGCCTGGTACAGGTAAATACAAAAGATATTCCTTCAGAAAACTTCCTTACCGTATTGGCCGGTACGGGTTTCAATACCATGTCGGCAGGGAAGGATTTCTATACTTATAAAGGTGGAAGCAACGATTGGCTGGGTATAGACGATGGTACCAGGAAAATGCCATCTGTTTTTCCATCTTCCAAAGCGGGTTATGATCAGCTGTCTGCAGCAGATAAAATTGCCGTATCCAAATCATTCCCTGATATCTGGTCGGTGAATACCAAAAATACTCCGCTTAATTCCAATTTCCAGATTGCGGGCGGTATCAATAAAGGAAAAGAAGGTAATCGCTTTGGCGCGGTATTATCACTGAGCTATAACCGCAACAACCGGAATTTTGAAACTTATCGTACCGACTTTGATAACGATGGATCAAGGATCTACAATTATAATGATAAAAAATCCACACAGAATGTATTGTGGGGAGGATTGGCCAACTTATCCTACCAGTTTGGCAAGAATAAGATCAGTTTTAAGAATTTGTACAGTGTGAACTCTACAGTGGCAACTACTGTGAGGAATGGGAATGATATTCCTTCTGAAACAGATGTACGTGCCTATGAGCTGGGTTTTAACAGCAACCGTATTTATACATCCCAGTTATCCGGTGAGCATTTCTGGGAGCGTACAAAAGTGAAGATCAAATGGAACGGCAGTTACACCAATATGAAACAGGACGTACCGGATCTGCGCCGCTTAGGTTACAACAGCCCTGCAGGTAAGGATGATTTCTATGCCAATATATCTTCCGGCGGTTCCGCTACTCTCACTGGCTCCGGCCGTTTCTATTCCAAACTGAATGATAATATTTATGGCGGCATCGTGGATCTGAGCAGGTTTGTAAAGATCGGTGGCCGGCAGCAACAAATAAAAGCCGGTTACCTGGTTCAGAGCAAAGAACGCGGCTTCACCCCGCGGGCATTGGGATATACCCTGTTTGACCCCAGCGATCCTTACGCACATGACCTGGTACGTTTGACCCCGGATAAAATATTTGCGCCTGAAAATTTCACCGACCGGTTATTGCGTATGGATGAAATCACCAATACGCCGGATGCCTATGGCGCCAACGCCCTGCTCAATGCCGGTTACCTGCAGTTCGACAACAGCATTTATGATAACTGGCGCCTGGTATGGGGTGTGAGAGTGGAAAATTTTAACCAGTCAATCAAGTATAATCAGAACGGGCCACAGAATAACAAAACTGCGGTAACGGATATCCTCCCCTCGCTGAACCTTACTTACCTGCTGAACGCGAAAACCAATATCCGCTTCAGCGCCTCTCAAACCGTTATCCGGCCGGAGTTCCGTGAACAGGCGCCGTTTGCTTTCTATAACTTCGACCTGATGGCTACAGAATCAGGTAACTCCAACCTGAAAAGAAGCAAGGTGACCAACGTGGATCTGCGCTATGAGCTGTATCCCCGTTCCGGAGAGGTATTGACCATTGCCGGTTTCTATAAGCATTTTGAATCTCCTATTGAAAGATTCTATAACAGTGGCGCCGGTTCTGTAGGTTTAACCTACCTGAACGCTCCCAAAGCCAACAGCGCCGGCGCCGAGCTGGAGTTCAGGAAAAATCTTGATTTCCTGAATCCCAATAACGCCGCATTCTGGCATTCATTTACCGTGTTTTCCAATGTTGCCTACATCTATAATAAAGTATCCTTCGAAAAAGATAAAGTGCTGAAAGACCGGCCTATGCAGGGCCAGTCGCCCTACGTGGTAAATGTTGGGTTACAGTTTGAAAAAGAAACCACCGGTACTGTAGCAAACGTATTGTTTAACCGCATTGGCAGAAGAATTTTCATTGTAGGTAACGACACCGAGCCCGATGTATATGAAGCGCCAAGATCCTTACTGGACTTCATGGTATCTCAAAAAGTTTTCCGTAAAGGGGAAATTAAGCTGACGGTAAGCGATATCCTGAACCAGTCGGCCAACTTCTACCAGGACAACAACGATAATGGCAAGTATGATAAAACATCAGACTTCCTGAGAATAAGTACCAAAGGTGGTACTAACGTGAATCTTTCTTTCTCTTACAAATTCTGATAAAGAGAAGATTATAATAAGGAATAATAGATTTTAAAAACTGCATTTAATTTCAATCCATCTGACATGAAAAAAATTCTGTTTCCTGTAATGTTTTTAGCTGTGATCATGGCTTCCTCCTGTGGTAAAGATGATGATCCTACAACTCCGCCGCCAACGCAGAATGTAGACATGACGAAAGCTACAATTGAAAGAACCAGCAATAACAGTGAGTTTAAGGAAGCGCCTGAAACACTGCCAAAACAGATCACTACCAACACTGTTTTGAAAACCGGTAAAACTTACCTGCTGACTGATTTCACTTTTGTATTGAATGGTGCAACTATCAAAATAGAGCCAGGTGTTACCATTAAAGGGTCCAAATCTCCAAATAAAGGTGCCCTGATCATTACCAGGAATGGTAAGATCGATGCACAGGGCACAGCTGCTGCTCCGATCGTGTTTACTTCCAACCAGGCTACGCCTAACAGCGGCGACTGGGGTGGTATTATCCTGCTGGGTAACGCACCGAACAATGGCGCTAAAGATGGCGTTGCCGGTTTACAGGCTGTTGAAGGCGGTGTAAACGAAACTGCTACCGGTTATGGTTTACATGGTGGTACCAAGGCTGATGATAATTCAGGTATACTGAAATATGTAAGGGTAGAATATCCTGGTATTGCCTTCGCAGTAAATGACGAGATCAATGGTGTTACTTTTGGTAGCGTAGGCTCCGGTACAACTATTGACTACGTTCAGGTAAGCTATTCAGGTGATGATTCTTTCGAGTGGTTTGGTGGTACAGTGAACTGCAAACACCTGATCTCTTACCGTGCTACCGACGATGATTTCGATACAGATAACGGTTTCTCAGGAAAGATCCAGTTTGGCCTGGTACTGCGTGATGCTGCTATCGCTGACTTCGGCCCGAGTGGTGCATCCAATGGCTTTGAGTCTGATAATGATGCAGAAGGTACTACCAAAACACCGCAGACTTCCGCTGTTTTCAGCAACATGACCATTGTTGGCCCTTATGCTAATGCTACTGCGGCTACCACTGCAGCTCCTTTCAAAAGAGGCGCGCATATCAGAAGGAACAGTAAAATATCAGTATTCAACTCTGTGTTTGTAGGATGGCCTGTTGGTTTATTCCTGGATGGCGCGCTTACAGAAGCCAGCGCTACTTCCAATGCACTGGAGTATAAAAATAACACGATTGCAGGTTGCCCGCTGGTAGTAGCTCCCGGTACTGCAACGTTTAATTCTCAGACCTGGTTCAGTACTGCTGCATTTGCTAATCAAACACTGGCTGCTATTGCAGATGTAAAACTGACTAACACAGGTTACACTACTTTTGATCCAACTCCTGCAACCGGTTCACCGTTGCTGGCTGGTGCGGATTTCAGTAGCGCAAAATTAGGTGGTGGCGCCTTTACTACTACTACCTATGTTGGTGCAGCAGCTGCAGGTGATACCTGGTTTAAAGGCTGGACCAAATTTGTGAATAAATAGTATTTATTTAAATTTCATAAACTGTAATCTTAGGCCGCCCGGGTTTTTACCCAGGGCGGCTATTTTATTATCTGCCAAGTTTGGCCATATATTTTTCCGGTGCCTTTTCAAATACGTTTTTACAGGTAGCTGAGCAGAAATGCAGGGTATCTGTTTTATACACCGTCCATTCTTTGTAACTGGTGTCGTAAGGCATTTCACAAACGGGATCGGGGAGTTTACCGCTTACCGCGGCTACAGGCGATTCGGCGGCTGCAGGAGCGGTAGTGTTTTCCGCGGATGGCTGCTTTTGTGCACAGGCAAACAGGAGGATGCTACAGGCAAAGAATATGTATTTCATACGTAGTTTTTTACGAAGGTATAGATAAAAAAGAATTACGGATTTGAGGGAAGATGAACAGGTTATTCCTCTTCCAACAGATCCGTAATTCAATATAAGGTTACTACTAAAATTATTACCAGATCACTACACGTTCTGCTTCCGGCAACACCATTTTATTGCCCGGAGCACAGCCCCATGCAGCCTGGAATTCAGCCAGGTGAGGCAATGGGCCGTTAATACGGAATCTTGCAGGCGAGTGTGGGTCTGTCTGGATCTGGTTGCGCAAAGCAGCATCTGTGATGTTGCCATGCCATACCTGCGCCCAGCCCAGGAAGAAACGCTGCTGCCAGGTAAAGCCATCAATAGGTTTAGGCTCGCCTTTACCTTCAAATGATTTTACCAGGGCGTGATAGGCCAGTGTTAAGCCTCCCAGGTCGGCTACGTTTTCACCAATGGTTAATGCGCCATTGATTTTAAAACCTGGTAATGCTTCAAGGCCACTGAAGTAATCGATATAGCGTTTGGTGAGCTTGTCGAAGTTCTTGCGGTCGGCCGCTGTCCACCAGTTTTTCAGGTTGCCTTCTGCATCGAACTGGGAGCCCTGGTCGTCGAAGCCGTGCGTAAACTCGTGACCGATAACTGCAATGATGCCGCCATAGTTAATGGCATCATCTGCGTTAGGGTTGTAAAAAGGCGGCTGCAGGATACCGGCAGGGAACACTACCTCATTATTTAACGGGTTATAGTAGGCGTTCACTGTTTGAGGCGTCATGCCCCATTCGCTTTTATCTACCGGTTTGCCTATTTTATCCACATTTTCTTTGTGCACGTATAAGCTGGCAGCTATTACGTTTTCCACCAGTTTTCCTTTTTCTATGTTGATGGAAGAGTAGTCTTTCCATTTATCAGGATACCCGATTTTGTAAGTAAAGGAAGCCAGTTTTTTATGTGCCATTTGTTTGGTGGAATCGCCCATCCAGGTGAGCTTATCGATTCTTTCTCCATAAACTTTACGCACATTTTCGATCATTTCAGATACTTTCTGTTTGCTGCTTTCGGGGAAATATTTTTTGGCAAACAATTTACCCAGCGGCATGCCCATCTTCCCGTCGGTAGAACGGATAGCGCGTTCCGGCCGGGTTTTCTGGGATTTTTTACCTGTCATTACCGTACCGAAGAAGTGGAAGTCTTCATTATCGAAGCTGGCTGGCAGATAGCTGGCGAACTGGCTGAGCAGCTGCCATTTGGTGTATGTTTTCAGTGTTTCCAGCGGGGTAGCTTTCAGCAGCCCGTTGGCTTTGGTGAGATAAGCTTTGTTCTGGAGTACGAGGGTATCGGTTTTGATATCCTGTTTAGCAGCGAAGTTGTCCCAGTCGAAATCCGGGGCCAGTGTTTTCAGTTCTGAAAAAGCCGCCCTGTTATAGGTTTTAACCGGGTCGCGGAGCTCTACATTGCTGAGCTGGATGGCTGCGAGCTTTGTTTCAAAGCCAAGGATGGTTTCTCCGGCGTTGGTTTCAGGAAAACCTGCCAGTTTAAACATCTTGTCAACATGACTAACAAATTCGCTGCGCACATTTTTAGTAGCTGAATCCTGTCTTTCGTAGTAGCTTTTTTCACCAAGACTCAAGCCTCCCTGCCCCTGGTAAAGCACATTCATTTTACTGTTTTTGGCATCCGCGTCAGCGCCGAGGCCGGTAAAGGTGGCTACCCCGATCTTCTGGAGCTCACCGGTTACGCTGGCCCAGTCGGCCAGTGTTTTGATGCCCGCAATCTTATCCAGGTAGGGTTGCAGCGGGGTGATACCACGTTGTTCAATGGTAGCGGTATCCAGGAATGAGGTGTAGTAATCGGCGATCTGTTGTTCTTCTGTGCCTTTTTTCAGGTCTGTTTTGCTGGTAATTTCGGCAATGATCCCTTTGAGACGTACTTCCTTGTTTTCTTTATCGAGTACGTTAAACGCTCCCCAGCGGCTCTCTGTAGAAGGAATAGGGTTGTTCTTTTTCCAGTTTCCGTTCACATAATTGTCAAAATCATCACAGGCTTTGTAGGAAGAGTCGATATCAGCCAGGTTGAAAGCGGGCACCTTCGTGGTGTCGGCCGTTTCTGCCTGCTGCGAGGAACTGTTGGAATTGCAGGCTGCAAATGTAACCATGGCAGCCAGCAACGGTAGTTTTACCGCATTGGATTTGTTCATATTTAAAACAGGTTTAGTAGCCTAAGTTATGGAAAACGGGTCAGGTTGCATGAAAGGTTTTTTATGAACGGCAATCGCGGCCACAGTGGCAGTTGCTGATCAAATCCCGGAATCTCTGAATAATTAGGTAGGTTTGTGTTACGTAAATTAACATATAGATGGATTTCAGGTTTAAATTGTACAGGATTACTACAGCGGTAGCATTGATGATATCCGGCATTTTCACGTTCATGCTCTTGTCCAGCGTACTTTTTCTGGGAACAAACTTTGGAAGTATCATTTCCCTGCTTTCGATGGGCGCCTGCTTTATCCATAGCGTTTTATCATTATATCTTCAGCGGAGCCTGTTGTTACCCGAAATTCCCCTGAAGGAAAGCACTCCGGGTGGCATGAGATTTATGGGTACAATAGGCCTGGTATTCTCTATCCTGATCATTTTATCAGGGCTTACCATTTTACTGGTTTCTCCTGAACAGATGAAAGCAGAGATCGGGAATTTACCTGCGGATCAACAGGCTGCCATTAAACAAACCATGGTAGGGCCCATAGGCGTTTTCCTGCTGGTGATGGGAAGTTTATTTGTGCTGAATATTGTGCTGTCGTTTCGCTATCTCCGCCAGTGGCTTCAGTTGCATGGCGGTAAACAAAGGGAAGATGAAGAATAAAAACAGCGGTTATGGAAAAGCGGGAGATATCCAACAGGGATGATATCGTATTACTGGTAAACAGCTTTTATGATAAAGTAAAGGCAGATGACCTGATCGGCTTTATTTTTAACGATGTAGCAAAGGTCAACTGGCAGCGCCATCTGCCTGTTATGTATAATTTCTGGGAAGGATTGCTGCTGGATGGCGGCAATTACAAGGGCAATGTGATGGATCCTCATTTTAAACTGAACAGGCTGATCCCGTTGGAGCCAGCCTATTTTGAGCGCTGGCTGCAATTGTTTGAAGCCACCGTGACGGAAAATTTTACGGGTGAAAAGGCTATATTGGCCGTAACCCGGGCCAGATCCATCAAAGGGATCATGTCGTTTAAAATGGACCAGGTGAATCGTCCTGGCGACAGCAAACAGATTCCGCTCGTTAACCCGGGCAATAAACAATAAACCAATAAGTGTAGTATGCAACCATTAGCGGAGCGGTTAAGACCGGTAACGTTGGATGAACTGGTGGGGCAGGAACATCTTACCGGCAAAGACAGTATTTTAAGAAAAGCAATAGAACAGGGAATGATCCCTTCCATGATCCTGTGGGGGCCTCCGGGAGTTGGAAAAACTACAATTGCCAACATCATTGCGCATACATTACAGGTACCCTTTTATACACTCAGCGCCATATCAGCCGGTGTAAAAGAAGTGAGGGAGGTAATAGAGATGGCCCGGCGGCAGCAACACGCAGTGTTATTCATCGATGAAATTCACCGGTTTAATAAATCGCAGCAGGACGCATTGCTGGGCGCAGTGGAAAAAGGGATCATTACCCTGATAGGCGCCACTACAGAGAACCCTTCTTTCGAAGTAAACGCAGCGGTATTATCCCGCAGCCAGGTGTATGTATTGAAACCGCTTGGCAATGAGCAACTGATGCAGTTACTGCAACAGGCAATGGAGCGGGATGAGTGGCTGCGTAGCAAACATGTGGAAATAAAAGAAACCGGCGCCCTGTTTAATATTTCTGGTGGAGACGCCCGTAAGCTGCTCAATCTCTTTGAACTGGTGGTAAATACTTTACGGGAAGACCCGGTGGTGATCACCGATCAGAAGGTAATGGATATTGCCCAGCAACGGGTAGCCATTTATGATAAGAAGGGAGAACAGCATTACGATATCATTTCTGCCTTTATTAAATCCATCCGGGGAAGTGATCCGAATGCTGCATTGTATTATCTCGCCAGGATGATTGATGGAGGGGAAGATGTGAAATTTATTGCGCGCCGTTTAGTGATCCTGGCTTCTGAAGATATCGGTAATGCCAATCCCAATGCGCTGTTACTGGCCACCAGTTGTTTCCAGGCGGTAAACCTCATCGGCTTCCCGGAATCCAGGATCATCCTGTCGCAATGCGTTACCTACCTGGCTGCTTCTGCCAAAAGCAATGCGGCGGTTGCAGCTATCAGCGCGGCCCAGGCGGTGGTGGCAAGAACCGGCGACCTGCCGGTGCCGCTGCATATCAGGAACGCCCCTACGAAGTTGATGAAAGAAATGAACTATGGTAAGGGATATGCATATGCGCATGATTATGAAAATAATTTTGTGTTGCAGGAGTTTCTGCCGGATGCTATTAAGGGCACGAAGTTTTATGAGCCAGGAAATAATGCCCGTGAAAATGAGCTGAGGAATTACCTGAAGAATTTGTGGAAAGAGAAGTATAACTATTAAAGACAGGAGGATTTACAGCGAAAATTCTCCTGTCTCAATATCTACAGTAGTCGCGATTGGAGGCTTCTTCATATAAGGTATATTGCTGACGGTTAGCATTTTCTGCAAACACCATTGCTTTGAGACGTAGATATGCTTTTTGAGTGGCTGTAAGAGTACGTTCATTGATCCGCAGTTCCTGTACAACTATTAATATTTCAGGTGCATCTGTAGTATAGAACGATGCATAAGTACTGTTTACATACTCCTGCAGAAAGCAGGTGAGTGGTTTGTCGGCTACTGCTTCAATCCAATCATCAAATAACCCCTGTTGAACAAATCCAAGTATCGAGGAATCACTAACTGCATTAATGATCCTTATGCCTGATGTTTTCAGTGTCAATTTATTCGTTGGTTTACCGGAAGGCATATGAATAGTTTTCCGCGGATCGTTTTTTTTTAATAGAATCCGTTAACTGCTGCCCGTAAGTCAGGCTGGAAAATAACAGTAAAAGTGCAGTGTACTTCATACAAGGTTATTTATCCAGCCATAATTTAAAATCATTGACCCTTTCCCTGCTCGCCAGCACTTCTTCCCGGGGCGTTGGATCTAATGTAATTTTCAGGCGATTGCCGAAGTACAAGTGGATTTCCTTTACACTTGATCTGGCAACAATAAACTGCCGGTTGATTCTGAAAAACAGGTGGGGATCCAGCTCACTTTCAAGTATATCTAATGGTGTTGCAATAACATGTATTTTATTGTCACGGGTTATAAGATGGGTTTGATAACCAGAAACAGGCAATAGTACTGCCGGCTACCGCCTTACAATGATAGAGAAAGTAACTGAGTTGAGATAAATAGATGCTGAGTTGTATAATGGATTCTTAAACTGGTAAATTAATTTTACTTAAGAAGATAA
Organism: Chitinophaga sp.; assembly: GCF_036569185.1. GTDB lineage: Bacteria > Bacteroidota > Bacteroidia > Chitinophagales > Chitinophagaceae > Chitinophaga. The sequence goes on along the minus strand of NZ_DATCRD010000278.1, from coordinate 30,456 downwards.
TATTCACGCCGCAGCTGTCCTTAATCAAACTGGCATTGAAGTTCCCGAAATTGGGAGAATAGAGAAAAATATATTTATCTTCAGGATATTTTTCTCCCGTTACCTATGAACAAGATTAGCTTACATTGGCCAGCTTTTATTAAAACCCTTTTATTTTTTTTGATATTCACTGTGCTCTGGACAATCTTTTGCAAATCCGTGAGTGAATCGACCAGTAATGGATTGGTTTTCATTACCAGTCTTGGATTCCTGGTCCTTTTCCCGGTATCAATATATATGGGCATGGGGAGAGGAAAGCTAAAGGCACTAGCGACTACCCTGGTTGCCACGATTTTCATATTTGTGGCGGGGTCATTTATTATCGGGCCGCTTGTTAGTTTAATATCAGGGGCTACTATCCTGTACGCGGCGACTAATTCATGTTTCGTAGCCGTTTCCATGACACTTGTATTTGACAAATGCTATGGCATAAAGTTCAGGTATTTTACTATGGGACTGGCCTTCATATCGCTCCTGCTGGCTTATTATATGATTAACTGGTATAATGAAGCGCCGGACAGGTTGTTTGATATTCACCCCAGGTTTGCGATGTTCAATATTTTCCAGGGACTGATGCTTATTCCCCTGTTGTTGGGAATAACAACAGGTACTGCAGGAAAAAACACTGGTTCAAAACAGGAACACGTGGAGCGATAGCTTTATTATCTTATATAAATTGAAAAATGAAAAGCTGCTTCCCCAGGTACCTGGGTTTTATTTAAAATGAAGTACGTTTCCTTTGAAATAATAACTAACCTCGGCTGTTGAAGTGAGGCTCTCCAGGAAATCCTGCAGTTTCTTTTGTTTGTTAATAACGCCGGTGAAACATTTCTTTCCTACTGCGGTATTATCCATAATTATTTCAACATCATACCAGCGCTGAAGGGTGAGCGCAATTTCCTGAACAGGTGTATTGGAGAATAGGTACTGGCCTTTCATCCAGGAGAGTACCTGTCGCTGATCGAAAGGTGCTACCTTTATAGGCGAGCTGCCAGACAAACTGGCCTGGTATCCGGGTTTTAAGCCTATTGTTTGGGCAGATGTGCGCATGTTCACACTTCCTTCCACCAGTGCTACTTTTACGCTGGCCGGATCGTAGGAGTTGATGTTGAAGGAGGTGCCCAATACTTCTATGGCTGCGCCGCCGGGCAAGTGCACGATGAATGGTCTTGACGCATCTTTGGCTACCTGCAGGTAGGCTTCTCCCCTGATATCTATTTCACGGGTATTACCGCTGAAATTTACAGGGAAATGTGCAGTGGTAGCTGCGTTCAGCCAAAGAATGGAACTGTCGGATAACTTAACCTGGTAGTCCATTCCAGACGGAACACTGATGGTGCTCCACTGGTTGCCGGCGCCGCCCTGCAATGTTAATGTTTTACCATTGTTATGAAGGTGCGCGTCTCCGGCTACAATGGCTTCATTACCACCTGCGCTGAGATCAATTTCTTTTCCGTTGTCTATTTTCAGCAGGATGGCTTTAGGCGGTGCAGTAGCCGCTATCTTGCTCGGGGGGGCAGTATGGGGTAAATGAAGATATACTACAGCAGCTATTGCTGCGGCGGCAATACCGGCAGCAATTCCTATATACCTGGTGATCCTTTTTCTTTTTACTTTTTTCAACTCCCTGTTAAGGTTTTCCCATTCTTCGCCAGTATCCAGTTTTTCCATCAGTTCCTTTCCTTTACCTACGGAGAAGACTTGCTGCATTTCCTCCCACATCAACTGTACATCTTCCTGCTCCGAAATCAGGCGCTGCAACAACAGCTCATCTTCCGGATCAATATGATTGTCCAGTTTATCTATCATCAGGCTCTTTATTTCTTCTGCTGTATGGTCCATATATTTTGAGATCAAAGCATTTTCTTTCTTAAAAATTGCAGGGCGCGGGATAGTACCGTTTTAACAGTATTAATGCTTACGCCCAACTCTGCGGCTACATCCGTACGACTCTTCTTTTCTATATAATACAACTGGAAGATCCTGGCCGTTTTAGGCGGCAATTCCCCGATAGCTTCCAGTAAATGATCTGCTCTTTGCTGGTATTGCACAGCAAGGTCTTCATCTCCCTGCACTTTTATCACAGCGGTATCCGCCTGCAAGGCATACCGGTATCCCAATTCCTTTTGTTCCCGTGACTTTTCAGATTTTTTTAAATTAAGACAACGGTTACGGACGCTTTGCGTCAGGTATGCTTTTATGGAGATAATATCCTCCAGGGTTTGTTTATGCCACAGGTCTATAAATATTTCCTGTACCACATCTTTGGCCTGCTGTTCATCTCTCAGCAGGTAAAATGCCTCCATTACCATTCTTCTGTAATGAATGGAAAATATTTCACCAAATGCGTTCTGATCTTGTTCTGGCATTTTGTAGCAGCAATCTAACGTGAAACAGGTTGGAATTTATCTTACAAACCTAAACAAAAAAAATATTCAAAACAGCACAAAAAATTTGTCACCCGTTACCGGGAAAAGTTGTCTATAGATCAAATTTCACGTACCTGAAAAATTGATAACGTATGCCACAATATGTACGAGGTGCTCTTCTTTTTCTATTGTCATGTTTTTCTATTATCCCGGCCAGTGGCCAATTACCGGCAGATAAGATTTCATTGAATGTCAGGAATGTATCATTAAAAGAAATTTTTAATCAGATCACCGCGAAAACGGGTTATGATCTTTTTTACAGCAACCAGCAGATCAACGATCAGCAAAAGGTGTCGCTGAACCTGAAAGACGCCGCCCTCCAGGATGTGCTTAAAGCCGCCCTGGGAAATGCTTTTACCTGGCAGTACCGGGACAAGGTGATCTATATTAAGAAAAAGGATGTCCCGGCCCCGGACTCCACCCGCATTGCCGCCGCACCGGCAGACACGGTAACGCATATTTCCGGGAAGATAACAGACCAAAAAGGTGAGTTACTGCCTGGCGCTTCCGTGAAGCTGAAGGGTACCGATAAAGGCGGGGTGACCAACGAAAAAGGAGAGTTTAATATCCCGGATATTACACACGGGACAGGTGTGCTGGTGGTATCCTATGTGGGGTTTCAGAGCAGGGAAGTGGCCGTGAAGAACCGTTCGCAGATCAATGTAAGCCTGATGGGTGAAGGATCCACCCTGAACGATGTACTGGTAATAGGATATGGCACGGTGAAGAAAAAAGATGTGACCGCATCGGTATCTTCTATTTCAAAAGAGGCGATGTCGGAACGGACGTTGTTTTCCCTGGCAGATGCCATGAAGGGCAAGGCCGCAGGGGTACAGATCACGCAAAACGATGGTACGCCCGGATCTGAAAGCACCATCCGCATCCGCGGTGCAAGCTCTATCAGCGGCGGCAGCACACCGCTGTATGTAATAGATGGCGTGATGCAGGAAAATGCCAACGACATCAACCCGGGCGATATTGAATCCATAGAGATCCTGAAAGACGCCTCCGGTACGGCTATTTACGGCGCCAGGGGCGCCAACGGCGTAATTATGATCACCACTAAAACCGGGAGGGCCGGGAAAACAGTAGTGGAACTGTATACCAATACAGGGTTTCAAACGCCCGGCCACCTGGTTGGCGTAATGGACGCCGCTGAGTATGCACACGCCCGCTACCTGGCTACAGCGTATACCTATTCGCCCGCAGATGCAGCAGATCCGGATAAACCGGCTACCACGCTTACCGGCTATACTTATTTCCGGGATACCCCGTTAGGCAGTCCCGCAGGGTTCTGGGGAGTGGCTACTGATCAAACGTACCACGACTGGTACAACTACAATGATCCGGATTCAGTAAATACCAATTGGCAAAAGGCCATGTTCCAGAACAGTGCAGTGCAGGAATACCGTATCAGTGCTTCAGGGGGCTCAAAAGACACGAAATTTTCTTTTATGGGAGGTTATCTTAACCAGGGAGGTTTAATCGTTTTTAGCGGCTATGAGCGCTTTAACGGGCGGTTTAATTTCCAGCAGAAGTTATCGCCGGCGGTAACCCTCACCAGTAACATTTCCGGCAGCCGTACTAACATCAACGGTTTTATCTCCGGCTCACAGAATGGCGGCATTACCTCCAACGCGGTTATCACCAGCATGTTCAGCCAGCAGCCGGTAAAGCCCCTGTCTTTTTCCGATATTGAAGACAATGAAGGGGTGGAAGGCTATATCAGCACCAACCCCTATTCGCTGGCAAAGAATGTTACCAATAAAAGATCCAATGCAGAATGGGTAACCCGCTTGGCGCTCGACTGGAATATCAATAAACACTTCACCTTCCGCACCACAGGCAATTATTCTGCCGTAAATACCAACACAGACGCCTATTATCCCAAGAATACCTCTTCAGGTGCGAAGTACGACGGACGCGCCGTGCTGGCAAGAGGCGCTACCGATAAACTGATGAATGAAAACCTGCTGTATTATAAAGGCAACATCGGCAGGGATCATAGCATCAATGTGATGGGCGGCGCTATCATTGAACAGAATAAAACGAGCCTTGTTACTGCAGAAAACCAGCATTACGATATAGAACTGTTAGGCCCCTACGGCCTGGGAAATGGTACCGTGCCCGTAATACCTACTTACAATATCACCAAATGGACGATGGCCTCTTTTCTGGGCCGGGCGGAATATAACTACCGGCAGAAATATATGGCTACGCTTACCATGAGGGCCGATGGATCTTCCCGTTTCAGTAAAGATAACAAGTGGGGATACTTTCCTTCCGCCGCCATAGCCTGGAGAGCCAGCGAAGAAAAATTTCTGAAACAGGTACATGCCATCAGTAACTTAAAGTTCCGCGCCAGCCTGGGGCAAAGCGGTAATACCGCTATTCCGTCTTACCTCACTTTATCTACTATCACCACTTACTTTTCCCCCATGGACGGCTATGTGCCGGATTTCGGGGTGGTGGTGGAAAGACCGGAAAATCCTTCCCTGAAATGGGAAACTACTACGCAGGTTGATGCAGGTATGGATCTTGGATTATGGAATGATAAGGTAAATATTACGGCAGACTGGTACCTGAAGCGTACAAAGGATTTGCTGATAGAACAGATAACTCCCGGTTACAGCGGTTACAGGAGCGCATGGAATAACCTCGGCTCCATCCAGAACAGCGGGCTGGAATTTAATATCAGTTCACTGTTGGTGACCCGCGCGCAATTCGGCTGGAACCTGGATGCCAACATCGGTTTCAACCGTTCAAAAGCCCTGGAAATAGGGCCTGATCTGGGCCTTGATCCCGGCGTGGTTTCGGGGATAGGTACTACCGCCATTATCCGTAACGGGCAGCCTATAGGACAATGGTTCGGATACCAGACCAATGGAATTTTTCAATCGCAGGCTGAAATAGACGCTTCGGGGCTTACGGTGATCAATGGTCAGGCTATCAGTAAAATACGGCCGGGTACCAGGAAGTTCATCGACCAGAACGGCGATGGCATTATCAATACATCCGACAGGGTAGTGCTTGGAAAAGGACAGCCGTCTTTTACCGGAGGTCTTACAAACGCTATCCGTTATAAGGCGTTTAACCTGAATGTAGTGGTACAGTACAGCTATGGCAATAAACTGTATAATGCCAACAGGGTGGCAATGGAAGCAGGACGAAGCACCAATAATATGTCGAAAGGATCAGTGAATGCCTGGAGGCCTTCGCTGTACGATATGACTTCAGGAGCGCTGGTAGAAAAAGGAAACCCGGATAACCGCTACCGTATGCCCGGTAGCCCGGAAGAGTTGCTGATGTTGTCGGACTGGATTGAAGACGGCAGCTTCATCCGCCTCAGCGATGTAACGTTGTCTTATCACTTTAAAGCCAGGCAGATAGCAAACGTGACGCTTTTTGTAAGCGGGAAAAATCTCTGGGTAAGTACAAAATACTCAGGTTATGATCCGGAGGTAAATACCCGCCAGGGCGGATTCGGAGACCTCATGCCATCGTTGGATTATGCTTCCTATCCACGTTCCAGGGTATACTCATTTGGTTTAAAAGCTCAATTCTAAATGATTATGAGATCAGCTATTATACTTGCGTGCGCAATTGTGTTCTTTTCTTCCTGCAAAAAATTCCTGGAAGAAAAACCGCAAACCCAATATACAACGGATAATTTTTTTGTAGACAAAGCTACGTTGGATGCAGGCATTGTAGGAATGTATTCCTCCGCAAAAGACCTGTTCGGCGTATATACCAATACCCCGTTGTTCATGACAGAAATAGGTACGGATGAAGCTATGTTCAAAGGCACTTCAGGAGTGCGTTTTAATTTCGACCGTTACACCTTCTCTGTAAGTGAGGGATCGATCTATGAATATTGGATCAGGCATTATGAAATTGCAGCAAGGGCCAATATTGTAATAGACGCCGCCGGCAGGATTACAACTATTTCAGATGCCGACCGTAAAGTGATTACGGGAGAAGCCCGGTTTATACGCGCCTTTGTATATTTCAGGCTGGTACAGGCTTTTGGCGATATCCCCCTTATAGATAAACCTATCTCCGGTAAGTTTGACTATGGTCTTCCGCGGCGGCCATTAAAAGAAGTATACGATTTCATTCTCAGTGATCTCACTTTTGCCGCGCAGGACGGAGTACTTACCCGCCAGAAAACAAATGACGGGCACGCCAATCAATGGGCTGCCAAATCCTTACTGGGTAAGGTTTACCTGACAATGGCATCGGCAAAGGAAACAGCCCTTGCCAAGCAAACCGGAAAAGTAGATGGCTACAAGAATATTGAGATGGATGTAAAAGCCCTGTACACAAAGGCATGGGAAACCCTGAAAGATGTAAAGGATAACAGCGGGGCCGACCTGCTGCCGGTTTACGGGGATGTATTTAAAATTGAGAATAAGAATGTAAACAGGGAATCGTTGTTTGAACTGCAGTTCAGCTCGGTAGTTCCTTATGGCACACAATGGACCAAAGAATATGGCATGGCCTATACGGGGGGAATGGTGAACGGGAACCCGCTTTACTACACCAATTCCATGGCTGGTGTGAACAACCTCGTATATGTACCGAAGTTTTATACCTACTACAAGAAAAGCCTCAAAGATGTGGATTATGATAAAAGAAGGGTATGGAACCTTTCTGATTCTATGATCAATGTGGCTAACAATGCACCTTCTAAATTAACGTATATCTGGACCTCGCCCTATACGCCGGATGCTTATAACCAAAGCATCCTGGGCCGTTGCGGCGTTACAAAATACCGCTGGGGCGCCAACTGGCAAACCACCTCCCAATACCTGTATTCCAATTGCCCGAATAATGTGATAGTACTGCGGTTTGCAGATGTGTTGCTGATGTTTGCCGAAGCGGATTATAAAATGAACGGAATAATTTCCGCAGAAGGACTGGCGGCTATTAATAAAGTACGGCAACGCGCACGTGGACTGAATGCCAGCGGCGCTCCGGTGACAGCAGCGGAAACACCTGGATTTAATGATTATACCGCAGCAGATATCACTACAGATGAAATATTGATGGAACGCGCCCGCGAGCTGTGCTTTGAATTCCAGCGATGGTTCGACCTGGCGCGCACGGGCAGGTTTGAAGCATTCCTGAAAAAGAACCGGGACCCCGCAAATACAAAAATTGTAAATACGGCTACCAGTTTTGACCCGGCGAAACATTACCTGTTCCCTATTCCGCAATCTGAAATAGATCTGTCTACCAACAAAGAAAATTTTAAACAAAACCCGAATTATTAAGATGAAAGTAAGAAGCGTATTAATCAAATGGGTCATCGGAATGATCTTCCCGTGTTTCGCAATGGCAGGTAACACGGCGCCGCAAACATACGATGTGGTAGTTTACGGTGGTACGGCATCGGGCGTGATGGCAGCTGTTACTGCTGCCCGCGAAGGACTTAAAGTGGCTATACTTGAACCTAAAAAACACCTCGGCGGTATGGTATCCGGCGGTCTTTCTGCCACCGATCTCGGACGTAAAGATGTGATTGGTGGATATGCAAAGGAACTGTATCAGCGCTGTGGTAAATATTATGGTCTGAAAGATACCGTAGCCTGGTTTCCTGAACCGCATGTGGCAGAAAAAATATTAAATGATATGGTGAAAGAAGCCAACGTCGCCGTATTTATCAATCACCGGCTAAAGGAAAAGAATGGTGTGAAAAAGAAAGAAGGCAGGATAACAGAGATCACCATGGAAAACGGCGCCTCCTTTTCTGCCAGGGTATTTATTGACGCTACTTATGAAGGCGACCTGATGGCGTTTTCCGGTGTATCCTATATTGTTGGAAGGGAAGCGCAGAGCGAGTATGATGAATATTCCGCCGGTATCCGGGAAGGATCCGGGACCAGGAGCGCTTATGAAAACGGGAAGTTATTGCCAGGTATTCAGCCAGTGCCTCCTGGTCCAATAGGAGCCGGCGATAAGAAAACCCAGGCTTACAATTTCAGGCTTTCCCTTACCAACAATAAAGCGAACCAGGTGCCCTATCCGAAGCCGGCAAATTATGACCCGGCCCGGTATATTGAGCTGTACTATTCTACCATGGACGCCATTAATAAACTGGGCGCCGCAACAGCAGCAGCAAAATTATTTCCAGGCATGGGCAAAATCCCCAACAGTAAAGTAGATCTTAATACCGCTGATTATGTTGGTGGTAACTGGGATTATCCTGATGGTTCCTACAAACGCCGGGCAGAGATCTGGCAGGATCATATCAACTATGTAGCCGGGTATGTTTATTTCCTGGCAAATGATCCGCGCCTGCCTGCTGAATTCAGGGATGTATTTAACCAGTGGGGATTGTCGAAAGATGAATTTGCCGATAACAATAACTGGCCTTATGAATTGTATGTACGCGAAGCCCGCCGTATGACCGGCGATTGGGTGATGACACAGAAAGATGTGGTGTCAGAAATGCAGAAACCCGATCCGGTTGGCTTAGGTTCTTACGGCCTTGACGTGCACCGGGTACAGGGCTATGCCGATAGTAAAGGTCGCCTTAAATATGAAGGTGGTCTGCAACGTACCGAGCCTGAACGCATGAAACATATTCCTTACCAGATACCTTACCGCGTATTGCTGCCAAAGCGGAAAGAAATTTCCAACCTGCTGGTAACGGTATGTATCTCTGCCAGTCATGTGGTATATGCTACCATCCGGATGGAGCCTCAGTATATGATCATGGGGCAGGCCGCGGGAGAAGCTGCCGTACTGGCTGTTAAGGAGAATAAAGCTGTGCAGGATGTAGATACAAAGGTATTGGGCAGTAAACTGGCGCAACAGGGTGCTAAGCTGGAATCAAAAATAAAAGAGCTCAGCGACCTGCCGGCGCCGGCATCAATTGACTAAATATGCGATCATTTGTTTTTTTATTATTGTGCTGGCTGCCGGCTCATGCGGGCTGGTGGCCGGCGCAAAAAGCACCCCGCTCAATTGTAATTGCAGGCATACAGCATTCTTCCGATATGCCCGAAATGAACCTGGCACAATCTGTTGCTGGCCTGGCCGCACAGGCATTAAATGATGGCACCGGTGATGAGGGTGTATGGATTGAAACCACTAACGCTATCTACCGTACTTATTTTAATTCGCTGGTAAGAAGATTAAAAGCCGGAACACCCGGTACATTCACCGCCTGGCAACTGGTTGACAGGTATAAGGAAAAAGGCATCATCAAAGGTTATATCCTGTATGATTTCAGCAGGAAGGATAATTCGGTGAACCTGGCCACTATGTATGCGGCCCTGGAAAAAGGTATCCTGGTGGATGTCACACAGGAAGCCATAGCCCGGAGTAAGGGCCTGCAAAAACTTTACGATGCCACGCACGCAGTTTTGGATACTGCGGTGCTCAGAGCATTGTTACCTAAGCTGAATCCTCACCTGTTAGTGATTGGAAACCCTGCATATCCGAATAACAGGGACTACGCGATTGCGCAAAAAAGTGTAGTGTATTATGGGGTTGATAGCCTTTTCCAATCTGTTATAAAATGGGTAAAACCACTGTCGCCCGTGATAGGCTGGAATGCAGGCGAAGAATTTAAACATATAGAACCCTGCACCAGCTGGGGTCTCATTAATACGGCTTCGGATTGGTGTATGAACCTGCCTTTATTGTCGATACCGCCGGTGAACAGGTTACCGCAGATCCGCACACTTAACCCAAAGGATATTAACTGGCAGGAGCATGCCAATTACCATGCCTTTGTAATGAGTGATGGTGACAATATGCAATGGACGTTTGGTAATTTTCTTAACAACAGGGACTACTGGAACAATCCATACAATGAAAGTATTCCTATGTCGTTCACCAGCTGCGTACTTAACCTGGTGCAGGCTGGCAGCGATGTATACAGTTACCTCGTAAAAACACAACCCGGGCATACTTCTGTGGTGGAATACGGTGGCGGCTATTATTATCCTGATCTCTTTGCAAGATTAAGACCAGATCGGGAAAAGCTGCTCCGCGAATATGCGGGCATGATCAATGCACAAATGAAAATAACCGGTACAAAAGTTTTTGGGTTTATCTGTAAAGATGTTTCCTGTGAAGAGGCCCTGGAAGCTTACCGCATATATGCCGAAGAGATAGAAGACCTTACAGGCATGATAGCAGTGCAGTACTCGCCTTATAACGGTGGTGGCGGAAAAGTTTTCTGGGTAAAAAATAAAAAAGGAACAGCCATCCCCATAGTTACCTGTAAATACCAGCTGTGGGCCAATCTCAGCAGGCAGGGCTCGGGCGATCCTGTGCAGCTTGCCGGCTGGATAAATGAAGACAATGCGCCGTCTCCTTCCGCCAATAAACAATTAAACTGGACCATTGTACATGCCTGGTCATATTTCAGCGATAGTATTACACATCATTCCATTGTTACAAAAGATAAAAAAAACATTGCCGCCGAACGTGGCGTAACACCGGTAAAATGGACCAAAGATCTTCTTGATAAAGGAACAAAAGTGGTTTCCATTGAAGAGCTTTTATGGCGGATCAGGATGCAGCACAATCCTGCAGAAACGCTTAAAGCAGCCGGGATTCATCAATAATCAGCGAAACATTATGCAAAAAAATACGAGGGCAAGCCAGCTGCTTTCCATACCGGTGATTGTAGCGGCAATAGAATTATTATCTCTTCAAAACATATAAATGATGAAGAAAAGAAACTTTCTTTTGGCAGCGCTTATTTTTTCAATGGCTGCAAAAGCGCAGCAAACTTATGATATATGCGTGTATGGTGGTACTTCCGGTGGTGTAATGGCGGCGTATGCAGCAAAGAAAATGGGGAAGTCGGTGTTGTTGATTGAGCCGGGAAAACATCTTGGCGGCATGTCGTCCGGGGGATTGGGATATACTGATATCGGTAACAAATATGCCGTAACCGGTTTGGGAATCGACTTTTACCGCAGGGTGGGTAAACATTACGGCCAGTTTGAATCCTGGATATTTGAGCCACATGTAGCAGAAGAAGTATTCATGCAGTACATCCGGGAAGCCGGTGTACCGGTACTTTACCAGTCGAGGATTGTATCGGCAGTAAAGAAAAACGGGTTTATAAAAGAGATTTCGCTGGAAGATACACAGGCGCCATCTGCGCAGCAAAAAATTATCCGTGCAACTGTTTTTATTGATTGTTCTTATGAAGGCGACCTGATGGCAAGGGCCGGCGTGTCTTATATGGTAGGAAGAGAATCTTCCTCGGTTTACAACGAATCGTATAATGGCGTACAGGTGCAGCCGCCGGCCACTCCGCAGCATGGCAACCAGGTGCCCGATGGCGTAGATCCGTATAAGATACCCGGCAATCCATCCAGCGGTTTGTTGTGGGGTATCAGCAATGCAAAACTGGCGCCCATAGGCAGTGGCGATAACCATGTACAGGCATATAATTTCCGCATTTGTTTAACAGACGATCCTGCCAACAGGATACCTATCACCCGCCCGGAAGATTATGATTCCAGTCGCTATGAGTTACTACCCCGCTATATTGCAAAGCTTACCACGCCAAATGATATCAGGGAGATACTGAAGTTTGACCTGATGCCTAATCATAAAACAGATATCAATAATGGTGGTGGCTTTTCTACAGATATGATAGGCAGGAACTGGGAATACCCGGATGGTGACTATACCACCAGGGAAAGGATCCGGAAGGAGCATGAATTGTATAACAAAGGCCTGTTGTATTTTATAGGACATGATCCGCGTATCCCGGATAGCGTGCGCCAGTTCATGCTGAACTGGGGATACCCGAAAGATGAATACGCTGATAATGGCCACTGGAGCCCGCAAATGTATATCAGGGAAGCCCGCAGGATGCGTGGCGCTTATGTGATGACACAAGCCAATTGCGAGCGGAAGGAAATAGTAACAGACGGTATAGGGATGGCCGCTTACGGTATGGATTCGCACAATACGCAGCGACTTGTGATAAACGGAATGGTGAAGAATGAAGGCGATGTGGAAAAAGGTGGCGCCGGCCCCTATCCTATTGCCTATCGCTCGTTAACGCCTAAAGAAAGTGAATGCAAGAATTTACTGGTGCCTGTTTGCTTATCCGCCAGTCATATTGGTTACGGATCTATCAGGATGGAGCCTGTGTTCATGGTATTGGGGCAATCTGCCGCGATAGCCGCTGCGTTTGCAGTAGATGGACGAACCAGCGTGCAGCAGGTAGACGTAAGGAAGATACAGGCGCTTTTGGCTGCCAATCCGCTCCTGAATGGCAGTACGCCGGAAATACTGGTAGATAATGATGATACTGCCCACGTGGAAGTAACCGGGAAATGGGCCCTGAAAAAAGGAGGCACTTATGGCCCATCAGCTTATTATTCCGTTGTGAATGATCAGCCCAAATCCGTAAAATTTATACCGGAAGTGAAGAAGAATGGAAGCTATGATATTTACACTTACGTGCTGCCAAGGGTCGACAATATATCTCCCGTTACCAAAGTGACCGTTTTTGATGGCAGGCAGTCTAAAGAAATAACGATTGTGAAGGAGAAGGTGATCGTCAACGGGCAAACCAGCGGGGAATGGGTACACCTGGGAAAATTCAATCTGCCGGCAGGCAAAAAAGCAGGAGTAACTATTTCCAACAGGGAAGCGGCTGGCGTAATTGTAGCAGACGCTGTACTGCTGGTGCCCGTACAATAATTTTCACTTAAATCAGCTTATCCTTATTCGCTTAGTAAATAATTATTCTCTTTCCTTATCTAAAATTTCAAATGTTTGTTCAATCCGCTCCCCGTTTTCATCTACCAGCGTAATGGTATGTTTGCCGGCAGCGGGATGCAGGGCCATTTGGTGAAATTCTGTAGTGGCCCCAATAAAATTGTTGTCGAGATGCCAGAATATTTTAGTGGCATTATTGCGGTGTGTGGCGGTAAAGATGGTTTGCCCTGGTTTCCCGTCGATTTCAACGGGAACGAATATACGGGCGCCGGGCCGTGGATAGATCAGTTCCATAGGCGCCTTGTCCAGTCCCAATGAAGCCAGGCAATCGGGTTTGTAAGGCGGCAGTTGCTGGTAATAATTCTTGCTGCGATAGTAATATTCCTGTGAGGGCGGCAATACAAACCAGGATTTGTGCTGCATGAGCGAGGGAGATTCGCAGGCCTCTGTTACCCGCCACTGGCCGGTTCTGTCGAGATGCACCAGTTGATGGTAAGGACATACGCCTGCACGGATGCCTGCCGCCGGTACGTAAATCGAATCTTTTTCCTCGCACAGCTCACCGGCGCGGTATCCGCTTTTGCGGCATACCTCAATTTTTTTCATCTGCTGGTAAGGCGGATCAAACCAGCCGCTGGTATGCAGTAAACGGAATACATCAAACAGGATGGGCGCTGCAGTAGATACGCCTATGAGGCCAGGCCGGCCTTCTCCATCGGCATTTCCTACCCATACGCCTACTACATACTGAGGTGTTACACCAATGGCCCATCCATCGCGGAACCCAAAGCTGGTGCCTGTTTTCCAGGCGATGCGCTGCGAAGAAGAGAACTGTTGCCACAGCAGTTCTTCGCCAGGCCGCATTACTTCCGTCATGGCCTGGAAGGCATACCAGATGGAACCGGCATCCAGCAAACCATCTTTGCTCAAACCGTATTTCGAGGGATACCGGGTATTAAGGCGGTAGTTGGGCGGATGAATATCGTCCATATCATATTTACCCTTGTATTGATCCATATGCAGCAGTGTGCGGGCCATGCTGGCATACATACCGCACATTTCCCAGAGAGTGGTTTCTCCGCCGCCCAGGATCAGTGACAACCCATAATGATCAGCCGGTTTATTCAGGGTAGTGATCCCCATTTTCTGCAGCAGGGAATGGAACCGCTCATAGCGGTACTGTTGCAGCATGCGCACTGCCGGGATATTGAGCGACCGGGCCAGCGCGCGGGAGGCTGGAACGGCGCCATCGTAACCAAGGTCAAAGTTCTGGGGGGAATAGCCGGCTATTTGCGTAGGAATATCAGGTATCAATGTATTGGGTAATATAAGCCCGTCGTTGAGCATAGCGGCATATAATATGGGCTTGAGTGTGCTACCCGGGCTTCTTCTGGCCTGTATAATATCCACATGGCTTTCCAGCTCGGGGTCTGAAGGGTGATAGATATTGCCTACATAGGCAAGCGTATTGCCGGTTTCCACATCCAGTACCAATACGGCTGCATTGTTGATGCCATTGGCTTTATAGCTATTGTGATACCGTTCCGCGATGGCGGTGGCATTGTGCTGCAGATCTGCCAGCAGCGTGGTTTTAATGCGCGTGGGCTCGCTGGTTTGCTGCTGCTGGTAGTCGCGGCGGAACAGATCCAATAAGTGCGGCGCTTCCTGTGGCAGGGGTAATGGCTGATCAGGCAGGGGCTCCATTTTGGCCAGCTGGCAGGTGATGCTGTCGATAGTGTGCTGGCGGTATAGTTTATTCAGGAGCTGATTTCGTTTATTCAGCAACGTTACCCGGTTACGGCCCGGATGTACCAATGCAGGGCTGTTGGGCAATACCGCCAGCGCAGCCATTTCGCCCCACGACAACAGGTCGGCTTTGCGGCCATAATACCGCCAGGCGGCGGCTTCCAGCCCAACAACGTTACCGCCAAAAGGAGCGTTGGCGGCGTATAAGGCTATAATCTTCTTTTTAGAAGCCGCAAACTCCAGCCGGGTGGCCAGTACCGCTTCCATTATTTTCTGCCAGATGTTTCGTGGCTGGTTGCGCGATAGCCGTATCACCTGCATGGTGAGCGTGCTGCCTCCACTTACCACTTTCCTGCCTCGTGCATTTTGATTAATAGCCCTTCCTATAGCAATGGGATCTATGCCCCAGTGGTAATAAAAGCGTTTATCTTCATAGGCTATAATACACTTTTCGAATTTATCCGGTACATGCGCATTATAAGGGAAGCGCCATTGGCCATCCGGTGCAATGCTGGCATTGAGCAGATCGCCGTTGCTGTCTTCCAGCACATAGGAAGTAGGGCTGGTGAAGAGTTGTTTGGGTAAACAAAAGTAATAGGCAATAAGTATAACAGCGGCGCCTGTAAGCCACCACTTTTTTTTGATGCACCATTGTTTAAAGGTATCGTACTTCATTACTTTTTTATGCGCGTTCAAAGATAGGTTAATTGATTGTTTTGAGCTGATGCACCAGGTAGGGAATTTAGAGAGAGGCTTGGTTTGGTTACAGCAATTATGCCCGGCTCCTGGTTGTATCTCTAAGTTTATTCATTTCAATAACTTTAAAAAAACGCCGGCATAGCAATGGAATATGTTGTAAGTCCAGCATGCAACAGGATACGCGCAAATAGCAGATATTATTTCATAGCAATGGAATATGTTGTAAGCCCGGCTCCCGGTCATAGCTGTAAATTTATCCCTCTGCATAAAAATTATTTTGTACCAATTGGTAAAATATATATATCTTTATACCAGCAAATTACTTTTTATAATAACCGGCAGATAGCCCGGTATTTTTTTAAATCAATAATGTACTAAATGGTACAAAATAATATTTATATGGAAACACTCACTACTACCACCGTTCTGCACAAAACGATTACCGTTAACGGTCTTAATATTTTTTACCGGGAAGCAGGTCCGGCAAATGCACCTGTAATACTGCTGTTGCACGGTTTTCCGTCTACTTCACATATGTACCGCGACCTGATCCGGGACCTGGCCAACAGCTATCATGTAATTGCCCCGGATTATCCGGGATTTGGGCAAAGCAGTATCCCGGCGTTATCTGAATTTGAATATACGTTTGATAACCTGGCGTTGGTAGTGGAACAGTTTATTGATCAGCTGGGGTTAACAAAATTCAGCTGGTACCTGCAGGATTACGGCGGTCCCATCGGGTTCAGGATCATTAGCAAAAGACCTGAACTGGTAGAGGCGTTGATCATACAAAATGCCAATGTATATAACGAAGGACTTGGCCCTGTGGTCCAGGAAATTGGCGCACTGCAGCAGGCGGGAGATGAGAAAGCATTGGACGCTGCTATAGCATGTAAGCTAAGCCTCGAAAAAATTAAAGAAGAACATCTGCTGGGCGCCGCCAACCCGGAAACAGTGAGCCCGGATAGCTATGAGCTGGCACACGCCTATATGGCAAGACCCGGTGTGGAAGCGGTACAGGTGGCCCTTTTCCGGAACTATGGTACCAACTTTCCAAAGTACCCTGAATGGCAGCAGTACCTGCGTACACATCAGCCACGGGTGCTGGTGGTATGGGGCAAAAACGACCTTATTTTTACCTGGCCCGGTGCAGAAGCCTATAAAAAAGATGTGCCCGGTGCAGAAGTGCACCTGTTAGATGGCAGCCACTTTGCATTGGAAGAATATCATGAAGAAATAGCTGCGCTGATACACGATTTCCTGAAAAGATAACAGCTTTAATTGTTGTACATAAAAAAAGCGTTCCGGTTATTTTCCGGAACGCTTTTTTATAGTATGTTTTTTACTTCACTACTTCTACCCACTTGCCCGGCGCGAAAGCATGTATAGTATTATCATACATGGCTTCACAGGACGTGGCCGGCAAATAATACCTGCCCAGGTAAGCCGCATTCAGCAATACATTGTAAGTACGTTTTTTATTTTCTTCTATATTGAAATAAGTATACACCCTGTCGTCACGTATATCCATATACGTAGCCGGTGATGAGTGGAAGGCGCTGTCATTTTCCATCAGGCGGGTATTCAGTATTTCCCAGCCGGAAGGGAAGATCTGTGATAAGGCCATCTGTTCGTAATAGCCTCTTTTTCCCGGGTTGGTGATAGTTACGGTGGCCATAAAGTCGCTTCCCTGCCGCAGTGTAGCCGGATCAAGCGGTTTACCATCGCGGGTACTGTAGCTTACCTGCATGCCCAGTACATCCGGGTTATTGCTGGCTACCGGTTCCTGGCCGGCGTCGGGCTGTCCCTGGAGAATAAGCCTTACATATAATACATTCTGCCCGTTATTCCGCAGGCTGATATTACCTGCAGCACCATTAAAGGTAACGGGGATCTGCGTAACAAACGACTGCCCGTTTACCGTGCCTTTGGCGCTGTTCAGGGTATATGTAAAGTTCATCTTGCTGCCTCCCTTGTTATTGCCGCAATACTTTGCAACGGCTATCAGGGAATAAGCGGTGGTTTGTGTGCTGTACCACTGGTCGTTTTGCGATAGCTGCGCGGCAATCTGCTTCACCAGTTCATTGGCGCGGTTGCGCTGTCCCATAATGGTGAGCGTTTCCAGGATCATGGCCCTGTCGCGCAGGTCGGAACCAAACGTGCCGCCCAGCTGCGTATATGCTTTCACATCGGTAGTAAGTCCCTGTACCAGGGAGTTGGCTACTTCCGGCTGACCGGACAGTTTATAAGCCGCTGCCAGCCGCCATTTGGCCGGCGCTGATAGATACTTGAATTCCTTTAACCGGTTCATAGCGCCCAGCTCAGGAGATTTGGCCAGCGCCAGGAGATACAGGCGGTACGACTGTGTAAGATCGCCACCATAAAAGTTAAGGGTACTTGGGGCCCAGGTACCGGCTTTATTCCGCTGGTATTTTTTCCATTGATCCAGTAAACCTGCGGGCAGGGTATAACCCTGTGCCTGCGCCTCTATCAGGAAGTGCCCTCCGTAGTTGGTGCCCCATTCGTCGGAGTTACCTTCACCCGGCCAGTAGCTGAAACCACCATCGGAAGTCTGGAAGCTTTTCAGCCTGTTGATACCCGCTTTCACGTTACGGTCTACCTGCGCGCGCTCACTTTCTTTCAGGTCCATGAGCTGGTTCAGCACCAGTTGCGGGAACACGCCGGAAGTGGTTTGCTCAATACAGCCATGTGGATATTCTATCAGGAACCGCAGGCGTTTGCCCAGGTTGAGCGATGGAATAGTGGATACTTCCAGTACGCCGGAATTGGTACCGGCCATGCCTACCGGGCTAAAGGCCGATTGCCAGCTGTTGTTGCCTTCCAGTGTATTTTCAATAATGTTTGTGATCACCGGGTTAGGGTTCCTTACATTCAGCTCTATATTTTCTTCCGCTTTTTCTGCGCCGCTGCTGGCTGTTACTTTTATTTTAGCGATGCCTGTTTGCGGGCGCACTTTTACATCGAAGTAAACAATCTGTTCGCCAGGTTGGGAGAAGGTGACCGCTTTGGTTTGTTCGCCTACTATTTCCAGCAAAGGACTGGTGCTTAAACTAACATTCACATTGCGGATATTTGGTTCCAGGCCAAACACGGTTACCGGTACCTGGATGGTTTCCGATGGTCCCAGCACACGTGGAGCAGTAGTAAGCAGCATCAGGGGTTTCTTTACTGCCACTACTTTTTCAGCAGTACCGTAAGCGCCATCCTGACCAGCTACTACCATTGCTTTTACTGAACCAATGTAAGGCGGCAGCTTGAATTTATGCGTTTGTTTTTGCCCTGTTTTCAGGTAGAAGGGGCCCATATATTTTACTACAGGCTTGAAGCGGTTAGCTTTGGCGCTACCGGCATTTTTATCCAGTCCTTCATCACCGCCAATGCTCAGGATCCGGTCCATATCCGCTCCCCATGCGCCTATTACATAGTCGAACAGGTCCCAGGTTTTGACACCGAGTGCTTCCCTGGCATAAAATGCATTGTGAGGATCCGGTGTTTTAAAACGGGTAAGATCCAGCAGCCCTTCATCCACAATAGCGATGGTGTAGGTCATGGGTTTGCCGTTGCTTTCACTTACACTGATACTGGCCTCTGTTTCAGGCTTCAGTTTATCGGCCATGCTGATCACCGGTTTCAGGATAGTGCCCGGGTCTTCAATGGAAATGGGAATGGTGCCATACATACGGATCGGTAGATCGTTGAGGGTTTGTGCATGCGGCTGCAGCAAACTAACGTTTACGTATATATTAGGCGTCATATTCTTTTCCGCCTTGAACTTAAAGGTGGTTTGACCCTGTTTGGTGGTGATCCAGTATGTTTTCAGCACTTTACTGCCGGATTCAATGCTGACCAGCCCGCGGCCGCCTTCACTGCTTGGGATAGTGAGATTAATATCGTCGCCGGTTTTATAGCTTTGTTTGTCGGAAGTAAACACCAGCATAGAGGCTTCTGCAGGGTTGTCTTTCTGCATCCTTTCCGCCCAGCCCGGCCAGTCGATGTATACCGCTTTACCTGCGGTATGCCCGCTTTGAAGATCTTTTACCCTGATCAGGTACCTGCCCCAATCCGGCGAATTAACCCGCAGGTCCCATTTACCTTTACCATTTTGCAGGGTAACGGTTTCTTTACTCAGCAGCTGGTTATAGCTGTCTTGCGTAAAGTTGGAGTAGTCATCCTGCTCGCCTTCATCCCACCACCATCTCCATTTGATCTTGTACAGTTCTACCTGTACTTCACGGCTGCCGGCAGTAAGGTTACCATTACCATCCACATCCACCAGGTCAATGGTATGTGGGCGATCAGTGAGCAACATGCCCGTGGTACGGTCGCCCGCCGGGATGCGCAAGCCTGCATAGGAAGTGAAAGGATTATAAGGCATGGAGAAATGATCGATACTGAAATCGCCTCCCGGCTCAAATACTTTTACTTCAAAGTTCGCTTTCAGCTGTCCGGGCGCTACCTTGCCCAGTTGTATGTCTGCATTTACAGGAGCGCTGCCGCTTTCGCTCAGCGGGCCTTCAAAAATGGTTTTATTTTCTGCGTCGAAATGAGTGACGGGATCATCAAAGGAGTAATCGCTGAATTTAGGGAAGCTGGTGCTTTGCTGTACCAGCGATACATCTACTTTGGCCTTCAGGTGCTGTGCAGTAGCGCCAAACAGCCACATGGCCGATAAGTTACCGGTGGCGCTGCCTTTCGACAGGGAAGTGGTGTTGCCGAAATCCATTTTTATTTTAAGACGGTTCGGCTTCACGGTTTCAATACGCACATTTTTCTGGAAGGTGGCGCCGCCTACTTTTACTTTGGCTACCCAGTTACCTGTTGGGTCGTCCGGCGCAGTAGCGGTGGCAAAGCTGTAAAAGCCGTTCAGTCCTTCATGCTGATTAATGCGTTTATACAGTTGTCCTTTAGGATTGTATAGCTCGAGTGATACCGGGTGATCTGCCGGTAATTTCTCCCCTTTATCTTCCAGGATGAAAGTCAGGTAAACAGAATCGCCGGGGCGCCATACGCCACGTTCGCCGTACAGGAAACCTTTGATGCCGTTTTGCACTTCTTCTCCTTTTACATCAAACCGGCTTAACGGAAGGGAGCTTCCATCGTCCAGTTTGAGGTAACCTCTTTCATTTTCTTTTTTGGCGATGAGCAGGTAAGGTTTACGCTTCAGATCAAAGGAAGCAAGACCTTCCCCATCACTTTTTGTTTTAAAGATCACCTGGTTCTGGTAGTCGAGTAGTTCCAGTTCCACGCCTATCAGCGGTTTGGTATCACGTATATCCGTTACCGCTACCAGCATACTGTTGTCGTTCCCTCTTTTGGCAATGAGGCCTATATTGGAAGAAATGATATTGCGGGACGCCCATTTATCTTTGCTGTAGTAAGAGTTGGAGCAGGCGTCATTGCGACGGTCCCAGTTGTAGCCGTATGGATAATAGCTATCGTAACGTTGCCAGAAGGAATCATCGTCATCAATTTTTTCTCCCCCGGAATAATATTCTTCTTCTCCTTCTTCATCAGAAGAAGCATTGTCGCCGTCCTGGGTGGTATCGGCGGAGCAGGCGGTCATAGCGTATGATTTCCGGAAACCGATAGTGATGCGGTAAATGGCACCTGGTTCAGTCCGCAGCATTTTGTCCAGGTCGAGGAAGAAGCGGTTTTTCTTATGCAGGTTTACCGATTTATCTCCATCCAGGCGGATTGTTTTTTCCACTACGGGTTTGGCTACACGCCGTAGCTCCTGGCTACCATCAAGATCATTCCGCTGCAGGTATTGTGGTACGTTGTTCTCGTAGATCTTTATGATAGAAACGTCTACCGCATTGAGGTTTACGGCTTCAAACGGCATTACCAGTTTATTACTTTCCGGCAGGATCACACCTTTGCCGGGGATGCTTACGCTGGGTAAAGTATTTTCAAAGTTAACATTGGCACTGAAAGTTTTACCTAACCGTTTATCCGTGATATTGATAACGCCTTCATTCACTATTACGTTGTAATTTCCTTCCAGCCGTACCGGCGCATATACGCTTACTTCGCTGCCATCAATGGTGTAACGAAGGTCACTTTGCCCGCTGATGCCAATGAGGCCTTCCAGGGTCTGGGCCATGCTTACGGGGTCGGAGAACTGTACCAGCAGGTGTTGTTCCGGGTCGGAAAGGGCTTTTACATCCAGTACTTTAAAGTCGCCGATAGCGGGCACCTCGATCGTGTTTTTCCCGGTATTGTCCACTTTCAGGGAATTGCCATTCCAGCTCAATTCCAGGTTATGGGCAATATTGGCGCGGGCGATGTTGGCGATAGTGAACCGGGAAGTACGTTCTGCCGCATTGTGTTGCCAGGTAACAGGCAGGCCTTTACCGGCATATTGTGCGCTCAGTATTTTTTCGATCGCCTGCGGATCTTCCACATCGGCTGTATAAATGGCGCCGGTGAGGGTCATGCGGTCGAGTGTATTATTGGTACTGGCTTTAAGACCAAAATTTTCTATGGAGAAAGAGGGCTTGATGATCTTGAATTCAAAGTCGAATGATTTGAGTTCTTTAGGTACATCGAGTATTTTCCCGAGCTTAAAGTTGGCTTCATATTTTTTACCTGGCTGCAGGTTTTCATCCGGTCTGAACTCAATGGTGGTGGCGTCGATCCAGTAGGCCTTTCCTTTGATGGACGGGGAAAAATCGAATACTTCCTTTTCCAGGGGTTCATTCTGGGTATGGGTTACATTCGTTTGGGAAGTGAGATGGACACGGATAGCGCTTTGTTTGGAAATGATACCGGCTGTATATGCCTCAATGTATTTGGCAAATTCGGGGTTCATTTCCTTCTTCGCCGTACGGCAACCACTGATCACAAACAGGGTGGCGAGGAATAAAAACAATGCTGCTACAGCAGTAAGCCTTTTTGTTGGGTGCATCAGGAAAGCAGATTAGGTGATTAACTAGGTGCGAATGTCGGGAATTTTATCCAAACGCGGAGGGATCGCCTTCGGCGATGTAAATTGTCTTGGCTCAGGATTAAACTGATTTTACTGATTAGCCGGATTTTATTTTTTTGATTTTAAGAGATTTTTGGAATGACTAAGAAAGATATCCGCGAGCAATATCCACTTGTATCTCCCTAAATCTTTTAAATCCAAAATGATCAAATCAAACAAATCAGTAAAATCAGTTTAATCCTGAGCCAAGACAATTTACATCGCCGAAGGCGATCTTCTACACCATTTCGCCTTTGTTCAGGCGCAGGAACTTATCAACACAGGAAGGTAGTTCATCCTCGTAGTGGGTGACAAAGATGAGGGTTACCGGCATATGTTCGCAAAGTTGTTCTATCACTTTTTTGAAATGTATTTTTTGTTGGGCGTCCAGTCCCTGGCAGGGTTCATCAAAAATCAGCAGTGGCGGGTTTTTAACGAGGGCCCGGGCCAGCAGGGTAAGGCGCTGTGCACTTTCGGGCACTTGTTTGAATGGCGTTTTTTCATGGTCGGCGATATTCAAAACACTCATCCAGTCGCGGGCTACCTGTTGTTGTTCAGCGCTAGCCGGCCGGGTACTGCCAATTACATCAGAGAAGCCGGAGCATACCACCTGGAGGCAATTATCGCGGGAGGTAAAGTATTGATGCAGCTCCGGTGATACAAAACCTATTTTTTTCTTGATGTCCCAGATGCTTTCGCCGCTGCCGCGTTTCCGGTCGAACAGCCAGAGTTTATTGGCATAGGCCTGGGGATTATCGCCGTTCACAAGGCTCAGTAAGGTGGATTTCCCGGCGCCGTTTGGCCCCAGCAATGCCCATTTATCGTTTGGCTTTATAGTCCAGTTGATGCCATTGAGAATGGTATTTTCCCCGTATTTAATGTGAATGTCTTCCATCCGCACAATGGTTTCAAATTGGTTATGCTGACTGTTTTGTACCAGTGCGGCAATTTTTTCGGCTTCTATTTCCGGTAACGTAATTTCTGTTACCGCAGGCAACGGCAACTGCATAAATTCGCTGCGGGTATACTTACCTGTTATTGCGCCGTTTTCCAGTGTGAGCACATGGGTGATATGTTCCGGTATTTCATGTGGAGCGGTGGCCAGTATTACCGTTGCGCCGCCGGCGATAATTTCGTTGATCATGGCGCTGAAATCTTTCCTGGCCTGTACATCCAGCCCGATGTAAGGGTTGTCCAGCATGAGCAGTTGCGGTTGCTGAATAAGGGCGCGGGCAATCATCACCCGGCGGGTTTCGCCATTGGATAATTTAATGAGCCGTTTTTCCATCAGCGGGGCGATACGCAGCGGCTGAAGTAATGCGGGTACTTCGGTAAGTTCCAGGTATTCCATTACTGTGGGTGAATTATCTGCATCCATGCTGTTGAAGCGCTGCTGATAATAGAAATCCGTAGTAGTGTTGGAGAGGTTGCGGAACGTATGATGATGTCCTACCAGGGCTACCAGGTTGCGGTAATTAAACCATGGATCTGTGATGGTATGTTGCCGGCACCATTCATCGTAGAAGTGGTAGTGGATACTTCCGTTGATAATGTTAAACTTGCCTAGAATGGTATTCAGCAGGGCTGTTTTACCCGAGCCGCTGGGGCCTGTAATGGCCCACTGCTCTCCTTTACTGATCTGCCAGGTGAGGGTATTGAATAGTGTTTTGTCGAGATACCTCACTGTAATATGTTCCAGCGAGAGGAACGGTGTTTGCTGCTCTGTCATAATTTGAACGATTGGGCTCAGTATTCATCTGTCGGATATAAAATTAATCCGATTATTGAAAGCTTCCAGTAAATTTATGGCAAAGTTTGAGGGTATGATCTGGAATACGAAATCATTTGACGGGTTAACAACGACGGAACTCTATGCTATCCTGCATTTGCGCAGTGAGGTATTTGTGGTGGAGCAGCAATGTCCTTACCAGGACCTGGACTATGCAGACCAGAAAGGGTTGCATCTGATGGGAACGGATGAGGAAGGCAAGCTGTTGGCCTACACCCGTATTTTTGCCCCTGGAATCAAGTTTCAGGAGGCATCTATCGGCAGGGTGGTTACTTCTCCGCAGGCACGTGGCAAGGGGGCCGGCCGTCAGCTGATGGAACGCTCTATTGAGGTGCTTCAGGCAAATTATGGGGTAATTCCCATCAGGATAGGCGCCCAGCAATACCTGCAGCAGTTTTATACTTCGCTGGGGTTTGAGCAAACCAGTGATACTTATATAGAAGATGGGATTCCTCACATCGAGATGCTGAGGCCATGATAATAATGCCCGGGAGATAAAGGCAGCACAGCTGCTTTTTATCTCCCGGAAAAAAAATTACCGCTTAGGTATTTTTTTCTTTTTCACTTCTTTATCAGGCGCGTGTTCCTTTATCCGGTAAAAAGGGATCGCGTAGGAGATAGTGTACTGTACATCAAAAACAGATCTCTTGGAGCCGGAACCAAAACCGGGAATGATCAGCGGGGTCATTTCATCTGTTTTTACACTGTTAACCAGTATGCGTTCCCGGATATTCCAGCCCATGAAAAGATTCTTCAGCACTTCTACCTTTAGTCCTACTAAAAGTTCCACCCAATGGGCATTTATCGCGGTTTTTGGTATACTGCCACTGAGGTTATCGCCCCAGTAAGTGTTTTTGATAGAATAGGTGGGAACGGAATAGTTAAAATGCGAGAACCCATAACGGAAGCCAGCATAGAACATATTCTTCTCGGTAACATATTGTCTTTTCAGAAAATTATAATCAACGCCCAGGGTTACAAACATACCATTGCCTTTATAGGTATAATTGGTATCGCTGTAGGGGGTATTGGCATATCCGCCTTCAAAGGCAACATACAGGTTGCTGTTGATGCGGGCATCTGCTACAACAGTTACTTCTTTCCTGTAAGGGTAATAGATGGCAGATGGTATCCGGCTAAGATCCACTCCTATCCGTACAAAGCCCGGAACATACCAGGAGCTGTCTTTATGCAGGGCCACCGCTGTCTTTGCCGTATCGGCCAGCGCTTTATGGGTGGTATCCGTTCTGGCCACTTTGTGCAGGGTATCTGCTTTTACGGCTGCCGGCTTGTTTTGTGCCGTGGAAGCAACGCTGAGCAGGATACTAGTTAAAAAAGAAATACAAAGTAAGATGCGTGTCATTGCTGCTGGTTACGGACTTATTATTAATTACAACAGAATCGATGGTGTGCATGGTGGTGATAACGGTATCTATATTAAAATAAGTGCCGAAACCACATCCGGGCGATATAAAATGCTGTTGCCGTGTATACCTGATCTTTAAGGTGTCGGGCACAAAGCTGGAATCCACTTTCAGGAAAAAGAGGCTGCTGTCTGCAATAGGCGATAGCTGGAAGAACAGGTCGCCCAGCGGCTGGTTCTTATATATGGTATCCCTGCCAAAGGCGAAAGCGGTTACTTTAGGCATAATGGTATCCGACAACCTGTCGTTGAGTTTACGCCTTAAATGGGTATGGTAATCATTCCGCAAAGTCTGATCGCATACTTTTGTTTCATTTTCGCAGGCGATGATGCCCGCGAAAATGAAACAGGTGATTAATATCTGGTAGATGCTTTTCATGTCTTGTTTACAGTTGGCAAGATATTAAATTCCCAGCTCCTTTTTGAGGAATCTGGCGGTATGACTGTCCTTGCAGGTGCTTACCTGTTCCGGGGTGCCGGTGCAGAGGATGGTACCGCCGCCCCCGCCGCCTTCAGGGCCCAGGTCTGCAATGTAGTCAGCCATTTTAATAACGTCCAGGTTGTGTTCTATCACCAGTACGGTGTTGCCCCTGTCTACCAGTTTATACAATACTTTCAGCAGCAGCTGTATGTCCTGGAAATGAAGTCCCGTTGTGGGCTCATCGAGAATATAGATGGTTTTGCCGGTATCTTTCTTGGAAAGTTCGGTGGCCAGTTTTACCCGCTGAGCCTCGCCCCCGGAGAGGGTTACGGCCGACTGGCCCAGGGTAATATACCCAAGCCCTACATCCTGCAGCGTTTTTATTTTACGGTAGATCCATGGTACCGGCTGAAAAAATTCCACGGCTTCATCCACCGTCATATCCAGTACATCCGAAATGGATTTGCCTTTATAGCGTATTTCCAGTGTTTCGCGGTTATAACGGCGACCATTACATTTTTCGCAATGCACATAAACATCCGGCAGGAAGTTCATTTCAATAACGCGCATACCTCCGCCTTCACAAACATCGCAACGGCCGGTTTTTACATTAAAGGAAAAGCGCCCGGCATTATAACCCCTGATCTTTGCTTCCGGTACGGATGCAAAAAGGGTTCTGATATCGGTGAAAAATCCGCAGTAGGTGGCAGGGTTGCTGCGCGGGGTACGGCCTATGGGAGATTGGTCAATTTCAATCACCTTATCTATAAACTCCAGTCCCTTGATGCTTTTGTAGGGCATGGGAACCATTTTGGAGTCGTACGCATGTTTGGAAAGAATGGGATACAGGGTTTCATTGATCAGGGTAGATTTACCGCTGCCGGAAACGCCGGTGATACAAATGAAAGTGCCCAGGGGCAGTTTCAGGTTCACATTCTTCAGGTTATTGCCGGAGGCGCCTTTCAGTTCCAGGAAATTGCCATTGCCTTTCCTGCGCTGGGCGGGTATTTCAGGCGAGGTATTGCCATTCAGGTACCCTGCAGTAGGTGTATTGAGTTTCAGGATTTGTTTGGGGGTACCTTGCGCAATGATCTGGCCTCCGTGCACGCCTGCACCGGGACCAATATCCACCAGGTGATCGGCATGCAGCATAATGTCTTTATCATGCTCCACTACGATAACCGTGTTGCCCATGTCTTTCAGGTTTCGAAGGGCGTCTATCAGCTGCATATTATCGCGCTGATGCAGGCCAATGCTTGGCTCATCCAGTATATAGGTGATACCCATCAGCTGGGATCCTATCTGGGTGGCGAGACGGATACGCTGTGATTCGCCGCCACTAAGGGTCCTGGTGGCCCGGTTCAGTGTCAGATAGTTTAGTCCTACATTCAGCAGGAATCCCAGTCGCTCGCGGATTTCCTTCAGGATATCCTTGGCAATGGCGTTTTGTTTTTTCTCCAGGCGGTTTTCAATATTTCCAAACCAGGCCAGGAGCTTATCCAGGTCCATGTTTCCGAGCTCGGAGATATTTTTTTCATCGATCTTAAAGAACAGGCTTTCCTTTTTCAGACGGGCGCCGTTGCATTCGGGGCAGGTGCTTAGTTTCATGAAGCCTTCTGCCCAGCTGCGCACATGATCGGAAGAGGTATCGTTGAAATAGCGGCGAACCATGTTTACTACGCCTTCATATTCTGTGGCATATTCCGAGCCGCCGTTGCTTTCCCCGAATTCCATGTCCACTTCCAGTTTGCCGTTTTCGTCGCCAAACAACAATACGTTGAGGGCCTTTTGCGGAATGCTGGAAATGGGGGCTGTTAAGGAAAATTTATACTTTTTGGCGAGTTGCTGTACCTGTTTAAAGGTAAAGGTATCGCGGGCTTCGCCCAGTGGTTTTAGGCCGCCATCGGTAAGGGATACGTTGTAATCGGGGATTACTTCGTCCATATCTATCTGGTAAATGGTGCCCAGTCCTTTACAGCGGGGACAGGCGCCATAGGGCGAGTTAAAGGAGAAGGTGTTTGGGCTGGGCTCTTCATAGGAAAGGCCGGTGTCTTCACACATCAGTTGCTTACTGTACTGGCTCACTTTATTGGTATCGTGATCCATGACAAACAGCAGTCCTTTTCCCATGGTGAGCGCTTTTTGCACGCTCTGGCTGATCCGGGTACGGGCGTCTTCCTGTACCTGGATCCGGTCTATCACCAGTTCTATGTCGTGGATCTTGTAACGGTCCACCTGCATCCTTTCTTTCAGGTCTTCAATTTCCCCGTCGATCCGCACTTTGAGGTAGCCTTGTTTGCGTACCTGTTCAAACAGTTCCCGGTAATGGCCTTTACGTCCACGTACAAGCGGCGCCAGGATAACCAGTTTTTTATTTTTATAGTGTTTGAAAAGATGCGCCAGTATTTCCTCTTCCGAGAAGCGGGTCATTGGTTTGTTGGTGTTGTAGGAGTAGGCGGTTCCGGCGCGTGCATAAAGCAGGCGGAGGAAATCGTATATCTCCGTAATGGTGCCAACGGTAGACCGGGGATTTTTATTCGTTGTTTTCTGTTCTATAGAAATAACGGGAGAAAGCCCGGTGATTTTATCTACATCGGGCCTTTCCATATCGCCGATAAACTGGCGGGCATAAGCGGAAAAGCTTTCCATGTAACGGCGTTGTCCTTCTGCATAAATGGTATCAAATGCCAGTGATGATTTACCACTGCCACTGATGCCGGTAATAACTACCAGTTCATTTTTGGGCAACTGCAGATCCAGGTTTTTCAGGTTATGCTCCCGGGCGCCAAAGATGGCTATTTGTTCATCTGCCGGGGCTTGCGCTACGGAAGTCTCGGGTACATTCTCTTTTTTCTTTGCCATAATATTAAACTACTAAGCTACGGCATAATTGCGAATTATATGATTTGTATTGCTAAATTTTTTAGCGAAGTGCGCCTTCGGCGCTTGTTAAATTGTCTTGGTTCAGGATTACGCTGATTATACTGATTAGTTTGATTTGATTATTGGTGATTTTTTTTGAAAGAGAGGGAATGAAAAAAGATTATCTGGAATAAAGAGGTACTAAAACAGGTTATTTGCAGGGCAAGGCTTTTCCATACAAGACCGGGCATTTTGCAGTATGGATACTCCCGGGCTACAGTATGGTTACTCCCTGTTTCCGCCGTATTTTCCCCGTATAAAAGCTATATCCTCGCCGGTATTAAGCTGTATCTGTTAAGTATGGCTTATCTACGTCTTGTTAATTTGTTTATGCTGCCATATCCTGCGATATAAGCAGCAGTAACCCAAAAGATAAAGGGAGACAAAAGCGAAATCTCCGCTTATATCTCCCTTTATCATTATTTAAATCTCCAAAACAAAATCAGGCCAATCAGTATAATCAGCGTAATCCTGCTCCAAGACAATTTAGCGGCAGGTGCCGAAGGCGCCTAGCCCTTATATTTTTTGAATACTACAATCGCGTTGTGGCCGCCAAAACCGAAGGTATTGCTCATTGCTACATTTACAGTACGCTGCTGGGCTTTACCGAGCGTGAGGTTCAGGTTGGTAGGAATTCCTTCTCCCAGCACGGTGGTGTTGATGGTAGGAGGAACAATATCTTCCTGCGTGGCTTTGATACATGCAATGGCTTCAATAGCGCCGGCAGCTCCAAGCAGGTGGCCTGTCATGGATTTGGTAGCACTGATATTGAGTTTTTCCACATGGTCGCCGAATGCCGTTACGATGGCTTTTAATTCACTGAGATCTCCTACCGGTGTGGAAGTGGTGTGTGAGTTGATATAGTCTACATCGGTAGTGGCAATACCTGCATCTTCCAGGGCTTGTTCCATACCTAAGCGTGCGCCCATACCTTCAGGGTGGGTAGCAGTAAGGTGGTAAGCATCGCAGGTCATAGCGCCGCCTACCATTTCGCCATAAATGGTGGCGCCCCTGGCAATAGCGTGCTCATATTCTTCCAGGATGATAGCACCTGCGCCTTCACCCATTACAAAACCATCGCGCTCTATATCGAACGGGCGGGAAGCATGTGCTGCATCCTCGTTACGGGTGGATAATGCTTTAAGGGCGTTGAACCCCGCAATACCGGCGCGGGTTACAGGAGCTTCAGAGCCGCCTGCCACAATAGCATTGGCCTTACCCAGGCGGATGTAATTGAAAGCATCTACGAGAGCGCTGGTAGAAGAAGCGCATGCAGACACTGTACAGAAA
>NZ_DATCRD010000277.1:0-36696 GCF_036569185.1 Chitinophaga sp. | reverse complement strand
AGATAGTAAAGGTGTGCCTGAACTTCAGTTCAAAAGGATAAAGGGTGAGCTTCATTTTGCTAACGGGTTCTTTTTGTGAAAATACAACGCAATTGTGAGATTATTTACGGCGGATGTTATGCTAAAACCCGGGGAACACGGTAACGCCAATAGTGTGATGCCACTGCAGGAATATTTATTCTTTCTGTATCGGGGGGCCGGTTACTTTCCGGGGCTTCCGCGGCAAGCAGGTCCTGTACCTGAAAGATGCGCCACATAGCCGGCGAGGCCATATGCCTGCTGATAATTTCCCGGAGCAGTTCCGGGGTGGCTGTGGAAGGAGCAGGCCCGGTGCGCCCGAGTTGTTGCCGGTAATATTTCCGGGAGACAGATGGGTTTTCTTTCCACCATCCCCTCAGCGTGCTCATGTCGTGCGTGGAAGGCGTTAAAACAGACAGATAAGGCACCCCGGAGATATCAGTAAAGAGCGAATTCCCTGATTTGGGCATACGCTCAATTTCAAGGCTTAAAATGCCCAATGCCTGCATTACGCCTGGTACGCAGGCGGTCACCATGCCCAGGTCTTCCCCACAAATAAGCATTTGGGTAGCTCTTTTTATCAGGGGCAGTTTATAAAGCGCCTCCCTGCGCCAGCAGTTTTCCTGCCAGGTATAAAAATAATCGTGGTACAACGCCTGTAACTGTTCCCTGCTACGGGCATCCAGGGCGGCAAACGAACGGGTAGCCATCATATTATAACGGGGATGATACACCGTTCCGCCAGGACCGGTTATCTTTATAAATAATACGTCCGCTATCAGGTTACAAAGTATCTTTTTTATTTCCTCCGGTAATGTTGATTCCATTACTTTCCGCTGTGTACTGTATTCAGGCAGTAGTTGATAACGTCCGCCGGGCAGGGGATGCATCAGTTGATCTTTCATCATGCCGGCGTAATTGCCGAACAGCTCATCCAGGATAACGCCTGTGATATAGGGCAGGCAGTACCGGTTTTCTTCAAAGCTGATTTCCCGGCGGTGCATTTCTTCCCGGCTTACCGGTACAGCCGGGTGGAAATATCCCAGTATGCCCTGTGTGGCATCCAGGGGAATTTGCCAGATGCGGAAGAAACCCAGAATATGATCAATACGGAAGGCATCAAAATAAACAGATAGATGGCGAAGGCGCTGCTGCCACCATTCCAGCCCGTTCTCTGCCATGACTTTCCAGTTGTAGGTAGGAAATCCCCAGTTCTGGCCTTCGGTAGTGAAACCATCCGGCGGTGCGCCTGCCTGCATATCCAGGTAGTAATGCCTGGGGTTCATCCAGGTATCAGCACTATAACGTGCCACGCCTATGGGAATATCGCCCTTCAGGGCCACGTTGCAATCATTTACGGCTGTTCTTGCAGCAGCCAGTTGGCGGTGGAGATGATACTGTACAAAGAAATAATAATGCGCCGCATGGCTGGCTTCCTCATCAGTAAAGAGCAACCGTTTCATTGTCGTATAGTCATAAACGTTATATGCCGGCCACCTGCTGAAATCTCCTGTTCCATAGCGGTCACGTAGCAAACAATAGGCTGCATAAGGCAGCAGCCAATGTTCGTTTACAACAAACCACTCGCGGTAACCGGGTAATTGCAAGGGATATTTTTCTGCTTCATACAGCTCCTGCAGGTACGCCAGCTTAAACGACATTACCTCTTCATAGTCGACAAATTCCTTTTCGTTGAGCCATTGCCGTAACCGGTTAAACTGTTTTTGCAACGGATGCTGTGCAGGCAGTGTGCCCACATCCTGTAAACGGATGTACTGCGGATGCAGGGCAAAAGAAGATATGGCGGCATATGGATAGGAATCTTTCCATGTACCGGTTTGCGTAGTATCGTTTACCGGGAGCAGCTGTATCAGCTGCAATCCTTTATGCTGCGCCCACCGGGCCAATGCAGGCAGGTCTGCAAATTCGCCGGTGCCAAAGCCTTCTGCGCTGCGCAGGCTGAACACAGGAACCGCTACACCAGCGCCTTTCCAGGGAACGTGCGCTACCCGTAAAAAACCGTCGTGTAAAATTACCTGCCGCCCTGGTACGGCGGCGGTATGCAATTCACGGTTGCTGCCACTTTCAAACCGGATGAATTGTTGCTGCACCTGGTCATAAATACCATACTTGTAATACACCGGGGCGGCTTCCCCCGAAAGGTCCAGCGCGATGGAAAACCAGCCCTGCTCATCGTATTGCAGCAGTAGCGGACGATTGATATCCCAACTGCCTATCGACTGGCTACTGCCCAGCAGGCAAACGGTTTTGCCGGCATCTAACAGGGGCGCCTGTACGCGGAATATATGCGTGGCCGTTAGTAGCGGTGTTATAACAGTGGCAGGCCGTTTATAAAAAACACGTGAGAACGGGGCGGTTAACCAGGCGTTTTCCGGGCGGGAAGCATCATTCCAGGCATCTATGAAAACAATATCCTGTTGTTCTCCGGGAGTAAAAACAAACTCCCGTACAGCGCCTTCATACATCGCGTCTTCCCCTTCTTTCAGCAGGTATTGGTATCGCAATGTAAAAGGAGAGCCGGGAGCCAGTTGGATCTCAGCAAACCACCACGATGAATTTCCCCATTGCATACGGTATGCCTGCTGAGGAATGTCGTTACCCAAAGCAGGTAAGTTACCTAGCAGGTACAGATCCTGCCCGTAATAAGTATGGTAATGAATATAAAATCGTAAGGTATAATTCATCTGGTCTGAGGCTATGCCTGACCAAAGTAAGGAAAAAACGCGGATGTTGTCTGACGCGAAGGTTGTCTGACTCCGGATTACGGTGATTACAATGATTTCCCTGAGTTTTTCTTTTGGATTTTTAAAGGATTGGGAAAGATTGATGCGGTATATATACCCATTGATATCCCGCAGGAACATTTTCATCTTACATGATCAGATCCAGGAGATCATAGTAATCAGCGTCAGACGAACTCCGTGTAAATCAAAAAAGGGAGATAAAAGTGAGTGAACACTTCTATCTCCCTTAGAATATTATAATTCAAAAAATAAAATCAGTAAAATCAGCGTAATCCTGAGTCAGACAACATCCGCATCAGACAACCTTCGCTTCACTGCATTATTTTACTTCTTCGAATTCTGCATCGGTAACTCCGTCGTTGCCACCACCCTGAGGCTGGCCCTGTTGCTGACCACCGTTAGGCTGGCCACCTTCCGGCTGACCCTGGGAAGCTTTGTACAGTTCTTCAGATGCAGCAGTCCAGGCAGCTTCCAGTTCTGCAGTAGCAGTATCCAGTTGTGCGCCGTCCTGTGACTTATGCGCTTCTCTCAGCTTTTCAAGTGCTGCTTCGATCGTAGCCTTTTTATCAGCAGGCAGTTTGTCGCCGTATTCTTTTACCTGTTTTTCGGTTTGGAATATCAGGCTGTCTGCTTTATTGAGCTTTTCGATCTTTTCACGTTGTTCCCTGTCTGAAGATTCATTGGCTTTTGCTTCGGCTTTCATCTTTTCGATTTCTTCCTTGCTCAAACCGCTACCAGCTTCAATTTTGATGTTCTGGGTTTTTCCGGTGCCTTTATCCTTTGCAGTTACATGCAGGATACCGTTGGCATCAATGTCGAAAGTTACTTCGATCTGTGGAACGCCACGTGGAGCAGGAGGAATATCACCCAGAATAAAGCGGCCCAGTGTTCTGTTCTGGTTGGCCATTGGTCTTTCACCCTGCAGTACATTGATTTCCACGCTAGGCTGGCTGTCTGCCGCAGTAGAGAAAGTTTCTGATTTTTTGGTAGGAATGGTGGTATTGGATTCGATGAGTTTGGTCATTACACCACCCATTGTTTCGATACCCAGTGACAGCGGAGTAACGTCCAGTAACAGTACGTCTTTCACTTCACCGGTGAGTACACCACCCTGGATAGCAGCGCCTACAGCTACTACTTCATCCGGGTTAACACCTTTATTAGGTTTTTTACCGAAGAATTTTTCTACTACTTCCTGGATCTTTGGAATACGGGTAGAACCACCTACCAGTATAATTTCATCAATATCGGAAGTGTTCAAACCTGCATCTTTCAGCGCTTTACGGCAAGGTTCCAGTGTTCTTTCCACCAGGCTGTCGCTCAGCTGTTCAAATTTAGCGCGGGTTAATTTCTTCACTAAGTGTTTGGGAACGCCATCCACTGCAGTGATATAAGGAAGATTGATTTCAGTTTCCTGAGAAGAAGATAACTCGATCTTTGCTTTTTCAGCAGCTTCTTTTAAACGCTGCCATGACATCGGGTCTTTGTGTAAATCTACTGCTTCATCTTTCTTGAATTCATCAGCCAGCCAATCCATGATCACTTTATCGAAGTCATCACCACCGAGATGCGTATCACCGTTGGTAGATTTTACTTCAAATACGCCATCACCTAATTCCAGGATAGAGATATCGAAGGTACCGCCACCGAGGTCAAATACAGCGATTTTACTGTCGGAATGCTTTTTATCCATACCATAAGCCAGTGCAGCGGCAGTAGGCTCGTTGATGATACGGCGAACAGCAAGACCGGCAATTTCACCGGCTTCCTTGGTAGCCTGACGTTGTGCATCATTAAAGTAAGCAGGTACGGTAATTACCGCTTCAGTTACTTCCTGGCCTAAGTAGTCTTCAGCCGTTTTCTTCATTTTCTGCAGGATCATGGCTGAAATTTCCTGCGGAGTATATAATCTGCCGTCTATATCGATTCTTGTGGTATTGTTGTCCCCTTTTACCACTTTATATGTAACATGGCTCACTTCACTGGCAACTTCGTCAAAATGACGGCCCATGAAACGCTTCACTGACATAATTGTGTTTACGGGGTTGGTAATAGCCTGACGCTTTGCGGGGTCACCTACTTTCCTTTCTCCGTTCTTTAAAAACGCCACTACAGATGGGGTTGTTCTCCTTCCCTCATCATTGGCAATCACTACCGGTTCGTTACCTTCCATTACGGCAACGCATGAATTGGTAGTTCCTAAGTCAATGCCTATTATTTTTCCCATAGTATTAAAGATTATCCTTTAGTTGTAAGTATTTTCGTGTTTGTCGTTGGTTTGTCAATGATTATGCCAAGCAAAAAAATATGAAATTATGTCAGTCAGGTACCCTATATTTGAATGCAGATCAAGGTTATGTTGTTGGTAAACATGCCCTTTACTAAATAACGGATCATTTAATTTGTTCATAACCTCGCCTTCCTTTTAGCTATTTTATTCCTAACCTGCTGTTTTAACTATTGTATAAATTGTATAACCTAACGTGATTCTTATGAAGAAATCCATTTTATGGAGGGCTGCGTGCCTTTTGCTAGCCACCACCCCAATGCTGAGCCAGGCTCAGGATCAACCTTCTACCTCTGCAGCCGTACCCACGGCCAAATTGTTCAGTGGACCCAGCGATTACAAAACATGGTCGATCGGCGTAAATGGCGGCGTATTGGCGCCAGTAGTGGCTACCGGCGGCAGCAATGACTTTACCAAATGGAAAGGATCATTCGGATACGGCGCCTATGTGAAGTACCAGATCCTTCATTTCCTGGCCCTGCGGGCAGATTATGTAGGTGGCAAATTACAGGCCGACAACAGTAAGGAGCTCGGTAATGGCTCCCTTCCCAACAGGCCGTATAAGTCGTACGAAACAAAGCTGAACTGGTCCGGTACCTTAAATGCAGTGTTTAACATCACTACGGTCAACTGGTTGTCAAGGGAGAACTTCGTACAGCTGTATGCCTCTGTGGGCGGCGGATTGGCAGGGTATAAACCAACCGTAACCAGGAATGACAACACGAGCTTTGCCTACAAGGCGGATGATAAAGCTATCAAGGAGCTGATTATCCCGGTGGGTGCGGGCCTTAAGTTCAGGCTGTCGGAGTTCGTCAACCTCGACCTGGGCTATACCATGTATTACACCGATGGGGACAACCTGGACGGGTACAACTACGGCCCCAACAAGGATAAGTACTCCTATGGCTATGCAGGCCTGGAGTTTGCTCTTGGAAAGAAAGGTAAGAAACAGCTGCAGTGGTCTAATCCTGCCAAAGTGATGTACGACGAACTGGAAGCCCAGAAAGCTTCCCTTGCAGCCTCCCTGGATGCTGCCAATCAGAACAATGCCAGGTTGACGGCCGACGTGGATAAGCTGACAAAAGACGCCGACGGGGACGGTGTTTCCGACTTCTTCGATAAATGCCCGGGCACACCTGCCAATACCAAGGTAGATGGTTCCGGTTGCCCGCTGCCGGTACCTGAGCCACCAAAAGTAGAAGAGAAAGTGGTGATCACAGAAGAAGATAACCGCATTGTAAGGGAAGCCATCCAGAACCTGGAATTTGATTTTGCCAAAGCCAGTATCAAGCCCAGCTCCTATGCGGCGCTAGACAGGGTGGCCGAACTGTTAAAACGCAAAAATCTCAACCTGAAGCTCAGCGGCCATACAGATAATGTGGGCAGCAAAGAACGGAACCTGGCCCTGTCAAGAGAAAGAGCCGAATCCGTAAAAGCTTACCTGGTGGGCAAAGGCGTGAATGCGTCTAAGATTGAAGCCGTAGGTTATGGCATGACACAACCTATTGCCAGCAATAAAACAGCAGCAGGAAGACAGAAAAACAGAAGAGTAGAGTTTACCATATTCTAACAGGCTTATTGATCAGGATCATAGGGATTTTTTGATGTGAAAATCAAAAAATCCCTATTTTCATTTTATGGAACCATACCTCATCAGAACGATAGTGCCGGCAGATGATCCGGCCATTGCACACATCGTAAAAACCACGCTCACTGAGTTCGGCATGAATAAAGCCGGTACCGCCTTTTCAGATCCTGCTACCGATCATCTTTCCAAACTGTTTGATATTCCCCGCGCAACATATTATGTAGCCCTGGATGGCGACAGGATCATTGGCGGTGCAGGCATCCACCCGCTGGACGGCGGTGAAGCGCATGTTTGCGAGCTGCAGAAGATGTACCTCCTGCCTGAAGCCCGGGGCAAGGGACTGGCTGGCAGGCTGATCGCCCTGTGCCTGGATTATGCTAAACAAAACGGCTATACGCAGTGCTACCTGGAAACTGCGCCTGAACTGGCCAGGGCAAGAAAGGTGTATGAGCAGTTTGGATTCAGGTACCTGTCAGGTCCCATAGGAGACACCGGCCATTTTGGCTGTGACAGCTGGATGCTGAAGGATTTATAATTTTCCGCAACCGGTGGAGTTTTATTCCTCTTTGCAAAACGGCATACTTCTTGCCTGTTGGGGCCTACAAAATAACATATCATGAAAAAACTTATTCTGTCTGGCGTATTAGCCATCGGAACTATGCTGGCAGTACAAGCGCAAAATGTA
Organism: Chitinophaga sp.; assembly: GCF_036569185.1. Lineage (GTDB taxonomy): Bacteria > Bacteroidota > Bacteroidia > Chitinophagales > Chitinophagaceae > Chitinophaga. The sequence continues at coordinate 29,353 of NZ_DATCRD010000277.1, read as the reverse complement.
AAATTTGGTGTTAAAGGCGGTTTGAACATCTCCAAACTGACAGATACCGACGGTTCTAAAGCCCTTGCAGGGTTTCACGCAGGTGGACTTGTAAATATCGGGCTGGACAAAAGCTGGGCTATCCAACCGGAACTTGTATATTCTACCCAGGGCACCAAAGCAGAAAGAAGTGTGTTGTGGTTAACCTCTTCCAATACCGTAAAGGTTAATTACATCAATGTTCCCGTAATGGTACAGTATTCCATTGTACCGGAATTTTACCTGGAAGCCGGTCCACAGGTGGGCTTTCTTACCGCCGCCAAAGTAAAATCAGGCGATGTAACTGTAGATATCAAGGATAATATGCAGTCGGTCGATTTTGGGCTGGGCTTCGGCTTTGGCTATAAGTTCGATATGGGGCTCGGTGTAAGCGGCAGGTATAATTTTGGCCTGACCAACGTATATGACTCCGACAAGGTAAACAGTAAAAACTCCGTAGCACAGGTAGGCGTGTTTTACACTTTTTAATGCGGGAAAAAAATATTCCGGATCAGCGAAGGTTGTCTTTAATCAGACAACCTTCGCTGCTTTCGGCTAATTAACTATCTTTGCCCCTCGCATTAATCATTTTCAGCATGAGTGTTGTACAATCCATCAGAACGGCCGCCGTGGCCGCCATTAATTCACTTTACCATCAGCAGTTAACAGCAGCGGATATTGCTATTAACACTACCAAGCCTGAATTTGAAGGTGAATATACCATTGTGGTTTTCTCTTTTACAAAGTTCAGCCGGCAGAAACCGGAAGAAACTGCACAGCGTATCGGAGAATACCTGACTGCCCACTACCCGGAACTGATTACGCGATTTAATGTAGTAAAAGGTTTCCTTAACCTGAGTATCAACGACGCTTACTGGACGGAGTTCCTGCAGCAACATTACAGTGATGTGAACATCGGTATACAGCCTGCCAATGGTAAAAGGATCATGGTAGAATATTCATCTCCCAATACCAACAAACCCTTACACCTCGGCCACCTGCGTAATAATTTCCTGGGATATTCCATCGCTGAGATCATGAAAGCCAATGGCTACGAGGTGATCAAAGCCAACCTGGTAAATGACCGTGGCATCCACATCTGTAAGTCAATGCTCGCCTGGCAGATGTTTGCACATGGCGATACCCCGCAGTCGACCGGGATTAAAGGCGACCACCTGGTAGGCGACTATTACGTGAAGTTTGAATCTGTGGTAAAAGAGCAGGCAGAAATTATTATTGACCGGGTACTGGAAAATGACTTCCGTGATTTCGACAATGCAGAAACCGAAAAGCTGGAGAAGCTGGTCACCGCCCTGCACAAGCCGGAAGTAAAGGAGGATAAGGAAAAAACAGCGAAGATCATGGACGACATCAAAGAGATGTCGCGCAATAAAACAGAAATCATGCAGCAGGCAAAGATCATGCTGCAGCAATGGGAAGCCGGCAACCCCGAAGTAAGGGAACTGTGGGCTACCATGAATGGCTGGGTATATGAAGGGTTTAATGAAACCTACAAACGCCTGGGTATTGATTTTGACCAGATGTATTATGAGAGCGAAACCTATCTCCTGGGTAAAAACCTGGTAACAGAAGGGTTGGAGAAAGGCGTGTTATTTAAAAAAGAAGATAATTCTGTGTGGATTGATCTGACCGCCGACGGGCTGGATCAGAAACTACTGCTCCGTGGCGATGGTACTTCGGTATATATGACACAAGACCTTGGCACTGCGCGTTTGAAATATGATCAGTACCATATGGACCAGAGCGTATATGTAGTGGCCGATGAACAGAACTATCACTTCAAAGTGCTGCAGCTGATCATGGAGAAACTGGGAGAACCTTCTGCCAAAGGCATTCACCATCTCAGCTATGGTATGGTGGAATTACCGCATGGCCGGATGAAAAGCCGGGAAGGCACCGTGGTAGATGCCGATGATATGATCACCGAAATGATCACTACGGCCGAAAACCAAACCAAAGAACAGGGAAAGAACCTGGAAACCTTCTCTGAAGAAGAGCTTCGTGAACTATATGAAACCGTTGGTCTTGGTGGATTGAAGTTCTTCCTGCTGCGGGTGGATCCTAAAAAGAAAATGATCTTCAACCCTGAGGAATCCATTAATCTCCATGGATTTACGGCTACATTTATTCAATACGCACATGCGCGTATCAAGTCGATCATCAAGGATGCCGGCGTTGTTGAAAACCTGGCAGCGTATAGGCATGAGGGTGAATTATTACCGCTGGAAAGAGAATTGATCATCCTGAATGAGCAGTTCCCGGGAGTGCTGGCAGAGGCTTACCGTGAATTCAGCCCTTCTGTTATTGCCAATTATATCTTCCAGCTGGCGCAGGTATTTAACTCCTTCTATGCAGAAAAAGTGGATGGCGTATATACCTATTCTGTCATGAGAGCTACTTCAGAAGAAAAGAAGAAACTGCGTTTACAGATCATTATGCTTACGGCGCATACCATTGCCCAGGGCATGAAATTACTCGGTATCAGGGTACCGGAAAGAATGTAATTATTATTCAACTGATAAAAGAAAAAGGAAGGCGCCATGCCTTCCTTTTCTTTTCCATTAAAACGCTGCAGCCCTTACGGATTGCAGCGTTAGCAACTTACGGCCGCCGTGGCCGAAGTTGCCGAAGAAAATACCACAGTAAGCAGCGCAGCGAAAAAAGGAGCTTGCCTATCCTTTATGCGCCCGTTTAAAATCCCTCTACACTGTGGCAAATATTTTTATCCTGTTGTTCTCCTATCATGACAGCTTCATCGCAAAGGCGTTCTCCCCTCTCCTGCTCACCCGCACCCATATACGATTTTCCGAGCATAAACATAGCAAAAGCATTGGTAGGTTGCAAGTGTAACACTTTTTTCCATTGCACTATTGCCCGTTTAAAGAGTTTCTTTTCGTACAAGTCGTGTGCCAGATGTTGATAACGGTTCACTGTTTTCAGGGTATCCTTAACAACGTATAGGCCTGTACGATAGTTAACAATTATTGCTTTCTTTTTATCAAAGTAACAGGCAGCCGGTTCACTATACACAGCAGTAAGCAACACAAAACAACATATACTAACTGGTAGCTGACAGGATTTCATAGGTCGCAGCACTTTTAGGGGCGCCGGACAAATATATAAATAATATTATTTAATTAAAACTTATTATCATATAACAATCACAATCCCAGTTCATCGCCGCTGAAGGAAAGCGGCAACAGGTCGTTGGCACGGCTGATCACATATACTTTGCCGCTTAATCCACCCATGATCACCCGGATAGGGCTGTCCTGTTTCCGTTCGTACTCCGACAAGGTTTGCCTGCAGATCCCACAGGGAGAAATGGGATGGGTACTTTCTCCGTTGAGGTTATTGTAACTGACAGCAATGGTATCAATATCAATATTGGGATACATAGAAGCCGCAGATGCAAGGGCCACCCGCTCTGCACAGAGCCCTATAGGATAAGAAGCGTTTTCCTGGTTGGAGCCCGCAATGATTTCCCCATTGGCCAACCGGATCACTGCCCCCACCTGGAAACGGGAATAAGGTGCGTAAGCATTGGCCGTTACTTCCCTTGCTTCCTTCAGGAGCCAGGCATCAGCGTCTGAAAGACCGGTAAGATCATCATATACTTCGTATTCAATATGCAGCAATTGCTTTTCCATAACAACAGTTGAAAGGATTTTTCGTACGGCCGTTGCCGGGGTAAGACAACGACGGACCGGCAATATGCCAGTCCGTAATTTACTTCAAATTATATTTCCTGTACTTACTTAATATTTCTGAAGATACGGCTCCAGCGGATTCCGCCTTCTCCGTAGCTCATCCAGATCAGCCAGGCTTTACCCACCACGTGGTCTTCAGGTACAAAGCCCCAGAAACGGGAATCGAGGGAATTGTTGCGGTTATCCCCCATCATCCAGTAATAGTTCATTTTGAAAGTATAGCTGTCTGCAGGCTGACCATTGATGATAAACTTACCATCTTTTCTCTCCAGCGTATTTCCTTCATACACCCGGATCACACGGTCATACAAGGCAATATTGCTTTCATCCAGCTTAACGGTAACACCCTTCTTCGGGATATATAAAGGACCGAAGTTTTCTTCTGTCCATTTGAAGTGTGCAGTGTCGTGTGGGAAAACATTATTGTAGTTGAAGTCTGTAAAATCAGACTCCTGGTATATTTTAATATCCTTTACGATCGGCTTGAACTGTTCCAGTGCGGTTACATTGGCCGGGGTGAGATTGTAAATATATTTGCTGGCATCCAGCTGGTAGAAATCAGGGCCTGAAGTAGCAATGCCCAGGTCTTCCAAACGGCTGCTGTTCAGCTGATCGCCGGTGGTTTCCACTACATATTTATGCTGGCTGCCCGGGGGAACCGGCGCGGCCTGGCCATTTACATAAACTGCTCCTTTAATGATCCGGATAGTATCGCCGGCTTCGGCCATGCAACGTTTGATATAGTTCTCCCTTTTATCTACAGGGCGCTGAATGATCTGGTAAGAGTTATGAACCGACTGCCAGCCGAATTGCCTTACCATGCCATAATAGCTGGGATCTGGCGAATCAATGGCTACGGTATCTCCTTCGGGGAAGTTAAATACCACTACATCATACCGCTTGATGGCTGAAAAACCCGGCAGGCGCCTGTATTTCCATTTTACTGCCTCGGAATAGGCTTTGGCAGATTTGGTGAAAGGCAGGGTATGATGTACAAAAGGTACTGCCAGCGGAGTCATTGGGATACGTGGTCCGTAACTGATCTTGCTCACAAACAGGAAGTCGTTCACAAGTAAGGTCTTTTCCATTGAAGGTGTCGGGATCGTATAGGCCTCAAAAATAAAAGTGCGGATAAGCGTGGCTGCTATAATAGCGAAGATCGCAGCGTCTAACCATTCTCTAACCGCAGATTTCTTTTTCTTAGGCTGACTGTCTTTGTTTTTTTTCCAAAATGCCAGGTTCATTCAGTTACGCTTATTAGATGCTTAAAAAGGCAAATATAATATTCTGTTGTCAGCCTGTTGCTATCCGGCTACAAAAGTTTTCTTAAAAATAGATTAAAAGGTTGTTTATTATATTTTTTAAGTATATGGTGTCCCCATCCGATGAATTGCCTGAATCTGATGTTTTACTATACCTGCGTTGAATACATTTACGATCAGGGATATTGAGAACTTCACCCGTACTGTATGCACAATACCCGCTGAAAAGAACCGGGAAGCTGGTCACCTGTTTCGGCGCTGATGTTCTCCTGGCAGACCTGAAGGCATTTACTCCGGCCCGGCAGGCAACGCATATTTATACCCATTTGCTCACAAACGTTACGCCACCCGCCATGCAGCGGTTTATTATGAAGCTTCACCAGCAGTTTCCGGGGATTAAAATCCTGTTGTGGGGCCCACAGGCATGGCAACTTACTACTCCGCTTCCGTAAAATGTTCATATCGTTAAAAAACCGGAAGAATTACTGGCATTGGATTGATCCTGTTCAGAGCACTTCTTCCAGGATACGGTTAATGGCTGCTGAACGGTTCAGCACCATAAAATGGCCACCATCGGGGATTACATGCGTAGGCTGGAGATACTTAACGGGGAAAGGCATATCAAGGGCGCCGTGGATATGCACCAAACCTTCCGGCACCTCATCATTTTCCCAATGCAGGATGGCATTCACCGCCCAGCGGGTGTAGGCATAATCACGTTTTGCCAGGTATTCATTTACCAGCATGCGCTCTTCCGGTGTTTCTATATTGAGGAATTTCCTGACAATGATATTCCGCCGCTGGTACAACAGGCTGTCGGGTAGTTTGTGCAGGCGGAGCTTTTTTACCCAGTTGTAGTAGGGAGGTTTTTCCGAGCTACGTTTAATACTTGAAAGAAGGATGTTCTTTTCCACGGGAATATGCCGGGCTATTTCCAGGCTCATAATGCCGCCAAAAGAAACACCTACCAATGTAACCGCTCCATCAGCCGTAATATTGCGGGCCATACGGGCCGCATAACGGCTGATGGGCTCATCCGGCAATGGAGCGATCCAATGCAGGTGATGCACCTGGTAGCCGGTGGGAAAACGCAGGTTGTTGAAAATGCGCTCATCCGCACCCAGTCCACTGATCAGATACAGGTGTTTTTGCATATCCTTAGCCGTTAAGAGCTTACTTTTCTTTTGTCGCGCGCAGGCACCACGAAATCATCCACATCTTCGGCGGTAATGGTTTTACCGGAAAGGATCACCAGTCGTTCCACTACATTCCTCAGCTCACGGATATTACCGGTCCAGTTATGGTTTTGTAAGGCCTTCATCGCCTCTTTATCTGCCGCTTTGCGGGTAATGCCATATTCATTGCAAACGCTGTCCAGGAAGCTGTCTACCAGCAAAGGTATATCATCCCGGCGATCATTCAGGGAAGGTACATGGATGAGGATCACGCTCAAACGGTGATAAAGATCCAGGCGGAAATTCTTGTTTTCCACTTCCTGCAGCAGGTCTTTATTGGTAGCGGCTACTACCCTTACATCCACGCTGATCTCCTTATCGCCGCCCACGCGGGTAATTTTTCCTTCCTGTAAAGCACGCAGCACTTTAGCCTGGGCGCTGAGGCTCATATCCCCTATTTCATCCAGGAAAAGGGTACCACCGCTGGCCTGTTCAAATTTTCCGATCCGTTGTTTTACGGCAGATGTAAAAGATCCTTTCTCATGGCCGAACAATTCACTTTCAATGAGCTCACCGGGGATGGCAGCACAGTTCACTTCCACCATAGGCCCCGCAGCGCGGTTACTCCGTTCATGCAGCCACCTGGCCACCAGCTCTTTACCCACCCCGTTTTCACCGGTCACCAGTACCCTTGCATCGGTGGGAGCTACTTTTTCTATTGTTTCCCTGATCTTAAGGATCGGGGCTGACTGGCCTATCATTTCCGGTACCTTGTTCACCTTGCGGCGCAGGGTTTTGGTTTCGGTCACCAGGGTCGACTTATCCATTGCGTTACGCAGGGTAATGAGGAGGCGGTTCAGATCGGGCGGCTTGGAGATATAATCATAGGCGCCTTTTTTTACCGCTTCTACGGCCGTGTCGATATTACCGTGGCCGGACACCATGATAATGGGAATGTCCCCGTTCACCTCGCGGGCTTTCTCCAGGAATTCCAGTCCGTCCATTTTAGGCATTTTGATGTCGCAAAGAACGGCATCATATGACTTTGCCTGGAACATTTTAAATCCTTCCATTCCATCCGCAGCCTCATCTATCTTGTAACCTTCATAGGTTAAAATCTCCGTGAGTGTTTTACGGATACTTTTTTCGTCGTCTATTATTAAAATGTTAGCCATAATCAGTTTTATTTCGTACGACCGGCGATACCCGCCTTTTATACAACGGGCAAAAATAAAGATTAATCCCTTAAAATTGCATTATATCAGGGATCATTTAACATGTCGGAAACAATTGAAATATTACCATACAGCCCGCGCTGGCCGGAAGAGTTCCGGGAAATAGCCCGGGAACTGGAAGCAGCGGCGGGAGCATACGCGCTGGCCATTGACCATATTGGTTCTACAAGCGTTCCGGGATTAGCTGCAAAAGATGTTATTGATGTGCAACTAACGGTGGCTTCGCTGGATGCGCCCCTGCAGCCTGCACTGGAGCTGCTGGGATATGAGCGTAAATTACATCTCAAAGACCACCGCCCGCCCGGCAGGGATGATCTGGCAGAGGATGAACTGGAAAAACATTTTTATTTCAAGAAAAACAGGAGGGTGAACCTTCATATACGGGTGGCGGGGAAATTCAACCAACGCTATCCTTTGCTGTGCCGTGATTATCTGCGCACGCATCCGCATGCCGCGCAGGCTTATGGAGTGGTGAAGCAGCAGCTGGCAAAATATTTTCCTGACAATGCAGATGCTTACTACGACATCAAAGATCCTGTATTTGATATACTCATGGAAGGCGCCTATATATGGGCAGATAAGAAGGCTTGAATATTAGTAAACAGTCTACTACCTTTACAGGATTAATGCGTAATTTCAGTAACTATTAAAGTGCCAATACCTGTAATTCGATCCGCATATGAATGATTTTCTGGAAGAGTTGAAGCGGCGGCACCAGCTGGCAGCGGCGAACGCTTATCCTGCCACAGGTGCAGTAGATGAATTTGTAAGCCACCTGTTGAACTGGTTATTCCCTGAACATACCGGTCAGGTGATTGCTGATCCGGTGGCGCTGGAGCGCTTTGGCCATGAGCTGGAAGCGCAGCTGCAGCAGTTGCTGCAATCAATGGAAAACCAGCTGCCTGCAGATGCTGCGGGCCTGAGCCGGGATTTTATGAATAAAGTGCCGGTGATATATGATGAGCTGACAAAAGATGCCTCGGCTATCTACCAGGGCGATCCGGCGGCGTCGTGTTTATATGAGGTAATCCGCGCCTATCCCGGGTTTTATGCCATTGCTTTTTACCGCATTGCGCATGCCCTGTACCAGTTGAAGATCCCGGTGTTGCCAAGAATGATCACTGAACTGGCACATTCCCGTACGGGAGTGGATATTCACCCGGGCGCAGTGATTGCGCCGTGGTGCTGTATAGACCATGGTACCGGTATCGTGATCGGGGAAACCACCGTAATAGGGCCGCATGTAAAGTTATACCAGGGCGTAACACTGGGTGCGCTGAGCATTGAAAAGAGCATGGCGCGCAGCAAGCGGCATCCTACGATAGAGGAACATGTGGTGATTTACGCGGGCGCCACCATTCTTGGCGGGGATACGGTGATAGGCCATCATAGCGTAATAGGCGGGAATGTGTGGCTGATCAAAAGTGTGGAGCCTTTCTCCCGGATCTATTATAAAGCAGAACATAAATTTTCAGATACAAACCAGGACTAGTAAAATGGCTTCCATCATAGATCTGATCGGTAATACGCCGATGGTAGAATTAAAGAAGATATCCGCCAACCCGGCTGTTAAGATTTTTGCGAAGCTGGAAGGTAACAATCCCGCCGGCAGTGTGAAAGACAGGGCCGCCTATGGCATGATCAAGGGTGCGCTCGACAGGGGCGATATTAAACCCGGTATGAAACTGATAGAAGCTACCAGCGGTAACACCGGTATTGCACTGGCCATGATTGCCAGTATCTTCGGCCTTGAAATAGAACTGGTAATGCCTGCAGATGCCACCCGGGAAAGGGTGCTTACCATGGAAGTATATGGCGCCAAAGTAACGCTTACGCCAAAGGAGCTGTCGATGGAAGGCTCTATTGACTACGCCAACGCCCAGATGGCCAAAGGCGGCTATTATATGCTGAACCAGTTTGCCAATCCCGACAACTATGGTATGCATTATAAAACCACCGGGCCGGAAATATGGAAAGATACCAACGGCGAAGTGACCCACTTCGTAAGCGCCATGGGCACCACCGGTACTATTATGGGCGTATCCCGTTTTTTAAAGGAACAGAATCCTGACGTACAGATAATAGGATGCCAGCCTACAGAAGGCTCAAAAATTCCCGGCATCCGTAAATGGCCGGAGGCTTATCTTCCCAAAATATTCGAAAGACCCAGGGTAGACCGCATCATGGATATTTCAGAAGAAGAGGCAAGAGCCATGACGAAAAGACTGGCAAAGGAAGAAGCAGTATTTTGTGGTATGAGCAGCGGGGGCGCCGTAGCAGCGGCAGCGCGGATATCACAGGAATTACGTAGTGGCGTGATTGTTAGTATCATCTGCGACCGGGGCGACCGGTACCTTTCCAGCGACCTGTTTTCCTGATAAATATTTAAAGAGATATAAAAAGAAAGGAGCGAAGATTTTCTTCGCTCCTTTCTTTTTATACTTTTAGCAAATGCTATTTCTTCATGTACATTACTTCCTTCACCAGTTTCACAGTACGCTCAATATCCGGCAGGTATAATTTTACCAGGTTTGGCGCGTAGTGCATAGGAGCATCCTGCGCAGTGATACGGCGGATAGGCGCATCCAGGTAGTCGAAACCTTCTTTCTGGATACGGTAAGCGATTTCGGAAGAAATACTTGAGAATGGCCACTGCTCTTCAACAATTACCAGGCGGTTTGTTTTCTTCACAGACTCCAGGATGGTGAACCAATCCAGCGGACGGATAGTACGCAGATCGATCACTTCCGCTTCGATACCTTCTTTCGCCAGTTCTTCAGCTGCACCCAGCGCTACCTTCATCATCTTGTTGAAAGATACGATGGTTACATCTTTACCGGCGCGTTTGATATCTGCTTTACCGATAGGGATGATGTATTCTTCTTCCGGTACTTCGCCCATATCGCCATACATCAACTCGCTCTCCATGAATACAACCGGGTCTTCATCACGGATAGCCGCTTTGAGCAAACCTTTTGCATCATACGGGTTGGAAACGGATATCACCTTCAGGCCCGGGATATTGGCGTAGTAGCTTTCGAATGCGGTAGAGTGCTGTGCACCCAGCTGTCCGGCAGAACCGTTTGGCCCGCGGAAAACGATAGGGCAACCTACCTGGCCACCACTCATTGCCAGCATTTTTGAAGCAGTGTTGAGGATCTGGTCTAATGCCAGTACAGCAAAGTTCCAGGTCATAAATTCAACCACCGGACGCAGGCCGTTCTGTGCAGCACCCACTCCGATAGCGGCAAATCCAAGTTCAGCAATCGGCGTATCAATAACGCGTTTTGGACCAAACTCATCCAGCATTCCCTGGCTCACTTTATAAGCACCATTGTATTCGGCTACTTCCTCCCCCATAAGGAATACCCGTTCATCACGGCGAAATTCCTCCTGCAGGGCTTCTCTTAAGGCTTGTCTGAAAGCTATCTGACGCATGCTATTCTTAATTGAAAGTTAAATGCCTTATTGAAAGGCAGGGCAAAAATATTGTTTGTTAACGAAAAAGCAAAGCAAACAACCGATTAATAATTATTATACCGCTAACATGGGCTTGTACACTATTAATTAAAATAAATACATATATTTATATACTAATATTTATAGATCCCTGCCCTTTGCCATGATTACCATTACTATCCTTACCTTATGCTTTTTAGCCGCCCTTTCCTGTAAGATCAAAAAAGCAAAACTGCCGGAACTACAGGCACTCCTCTGGTACTTTCACCTGGTTTTCGGTTGCTTTGCATTGTTATGCCTGTTACTGATGCTGAACAGTTATGGCTTCAAGGGCACGCAAACGGAGCGGGTGTTTTTTACCCTCTATGCCGGTTCGGGCATGCTGCTTTACGGTCTCACCCAACCAGGCAACGACGCCAGGTACGCCTACCTGCTGCTTTTCTTCGGGTTCCCGTTTGTGCTGCTATTTGGCCTGCTGCTGCCACCACTACGTATAGTCACCCTGGTGGCGGCCATCACCCTGCTGTCGGACAGTGAGTTTAAACGCTACCATATCGACGACGATTATGCCCTGCAAACGAAGAGTACCGGCATATTATCCCGTTACCCGGTTTACAGTTTGGTGGAAGACAAATACCTGTTTTTTGAAAAAGTAAGGCAGGATGTAGTAAAACCACAGGCAGTACTGCGTTCGCTAAAGATGGCCAAAAGGGGGAAAGACAGTGTGAGGATACAGCTGAACAATATAGATACGGTAATTGTCCTTTCTGAATAACAGGAAGATGTATCAAAAGTAATTTTTCCGGGCACTCCGGTGGAGAGAACTTTCGTTTACGCCATTCCCCGGGGCCATCAGATTACTTTTGAGTTCTTATGTTTGAAAAAGAAAACATGGCTTCGAGATGAAATGTAACTTTAATTTACAAAATCTCTGAGCCATGTTTACAAAGTCACTTAAAGTTACCGATTTTACGGGACAGAACATCTATGTGGGCTTAGATGTCCACCTTAAAAGCTGGATGGTGAGTATTTACAGTGATGAATTTGAGTTAAAGACTTTTAGCCAACCGCCAGATGCATTAAAATTGGGAAATTATTTGCGGCAACATTATCCGAATGCGCACTTTCATTTGGCCTATGAAGCCGGTTTTTGTGGTTTCTGGATACATCGCGCATTTAAAGCACAGGATATAGAATGTATTGTCATTCATCCGGGAGATGTTCCCAGTAGTGACAAAGAACAAAAACGCAAAACGGATGGGGTTGATAGCCGTAAGATTGCCCGAGGTCTGAAAAATAACGAGTTAAACGCCGTTTTTGTTCCTGGAGAACAACAAGAGGCAGATCGTATGTTGATAAGAAGCAGAGGTAAGACGGTAAAGGATCTGACTACTGTTAAGAACCGGATCAAGGCTTTTTTGAAGATTTACGGCATTAGCATTCCTGAAGAGTTCACCACCGGAAATTGGACAGGCCGTTTTACAAAATGGTTAAATCAATTATCGTTTACAGAGCCCAGTAGTAAACTGTCTCTTCAATACTATGTTCAACAGTCCAACTTTCTAATAGCTCAACGTAAGCAAATAGAACAAGGTATACAAAGTTTAGCAACTGGATCCCACTATGGATATAAAGTAAAGCTATTAACTACCATTCCGGCTGTGGGAGTATTAACAGCAATGACTTTTCTTACAGAGATAGGAGACATCACACGATTCAAAAATATAGATCATTTATCCAGTTATTGTGGACTCACACCAGATTGCCGTAATAGTGGACAGACGGAGCGTATTATTGGTATAACCAGGCGGGGAAATGCTATTCTTAAAACGATATTGATAGAATGTTCCTGGATGGCTATTAGAAAAGATCCAGCACTATTACTCTATTATAAAAAGCTTTTACCTAGAATGAATGGCAATAAAGCAATAGTAAAAGTTGCAAGAAAGCTATTAAATCGTATTACCTACGTCATGCGCAATCAGCAACCATATGTATTAGGTGTAGTTGCTTGATAAACCAAACCGGGTGAGGCGCTGTTGCCGCGCCATCCCCCCTTCCCCCTCCCGGCAGGGTTCCAAACAATGTCAGGAGGCTATTAATTTATTAAACAACAATTCTTATAAAAACTCTTGGTTGCCAATCAATGCAGGAGGATGTATGTGGCTGATACATATTGTATTAGACCACTCTTATGAGTTTGCATGTGGCATCCTATAGAAAATAATACAAGAAATTGCAGCTTGTCATGCAATGTCTGCTAAGAGAAGATTGTTTTTATAGGAATAGTAAAGGCCGGTCTAAAAGACCAGCCCTTAAAGTTCTTTTTTTCAAACTTTTTATCTCAAGACTTGTTTTTCAACATAGAATACTTCCTCACTGCAAAATGATTATACTCTTTCGATGATCATAGCGCTGGCGCCCCCGCCGCCATTGCAGATCCCTGCAACGCCGTACCGCGCCTGCTGCTGATGCAGGATCGCATTCAGCGTTATCACTATACGCGCACCACTGCAACCAATAGGATGCCCTATTGCCACAGCGCCGCCCCATACGTTTACTTTATCGAGCGACAGCCCCAGGTCTTTTGCATTGGCAATAGGCACGCAGGAAAATGCTTCATTTACTTCCGCCACATCCATATCACTGATCTTCAGACCAGCTTTGGCCAGCGCATTATTGATAGCTTTTACCGGCGTGGTGGTAAACCATTCCGGCGCCTGTGAAGCATCCGCAAAGCTGACGATCTTTGCCAGGGGCTTTAATCCCAGCGCTTTCAGTTTTTCGCCGCTTACCAGCACCACGGCAGCCGCGCCATCATTGATGTTGGAGGCATTGGCCGCAGTGATGGTTCCATCTTTCTGGAAACTTGGTTTCAGGGAAGGCACCTTTTCGAAGATCACCTTTTTATAGTCTTCGTCTTCTGCTACCGTTACCACCTGTTTGCCAGGCACCTGCACCGGTACTACTTCATCTTTAAAAAATCCCTTCTCCCAGGCTGCCGCTGCACGTTTATAACTTTCAATAGCGTATGCGTCCTGGTCTTCACGGGTAATTTTATATTCAGTGGCGCAAAGCTCCGCGGCATTGCCCATGTGAAAATCCTTGTAAGGATCCCAGAGGCCATCGCGGATAATGCCATCGATCACCGCGCCATGACCGAGCTTATAACCGGTACGTGCTTTATCGAGGTAGTAAGGCGCAGCGCTCATGTTTTCCATGCCGCCGGCCACCACTATATCATTATCGCCCAGCAGGATACTTTGCGCCCCCAGCATAATGGCTTTCATACCGGAAGCGCATACCTTGTTAACCGTAGTGCAGGGTATGGTATTGGGCAGGCCCGCAGCAAGACTGGCCTGGTTGGCAGGCGCCTGCCCCAGGTTGGCGCTGAGCACATTGCCCATATATACTTCATTCACCTCTGAAGGGGCTACTCCTGCCCTTTCCAGGGCCGCTTTGATAACGTGAGCGCCGAGCTGGGTAGCCGGAACGCCGGCCAGTGCGCCATTGAACGAACCGATAGGAGTACGGGCCACAGCTACTATAAATACTTCTTTCATCTGATAAATAAGATTGATTTGGCTAGTTTATAATCTACCAAATATAAGGAAAAGTTGCGGGGAACCGTTATCATGCGGACATACCGCTCCCTTCTTTTCAAATCCTAATTTTGCCGTATGTTTGCAGTTGCATGATATCGCAGAACTCCATACAACAGATCCTCAGCCGCATTGATATTGTGGATATTGTGGGCTCCTTCGTTAAACTGAAAAAAAGGGGCGCCAACTACCTTGGCCTGTGCCCGTTTCATAATGAGAAGTCGCCCTCCTTCACCGTATCTCCCGGCAAAGAGATCTATAAATGCTTTGGTTGCGGCGCCAGCGGCAATTCCATCAGCTTTATCATGGAGCATGAAAAGTATTCCTATGTGGAAGCGCTACGGTGGCTGGCACAACGTTACCAGATCGAGCTGGAAGAAACGGAGGTAAGCCCGGAGCTGAAGCAGCACCAGTTGATGGCCGACAGTTTGTTCATCATCAACAACTACGCCCGTGAATACTTCACCGATACCCTGTTTAATAAGGAAGAAGGCCAGAACGTGGGCCTGAGTTATTTTGAAGAAAGGGGATTTTCGGAAGAAACCATAAAAAAGTTCCAGCTCGGCTACTGTCTGAATACCTTTGACGCTTTTGCCAAATCGGCATTGAACAAAGGATACAACCTGGAATACCTGCAAAAAACAGGGCTGGTCACCATCCGTAACGATCAACCTGCCGATAATTACCGTGGCAGGGTTATTTTCCCGATACATAACCAGTCGGGCAAAATACTGGGCTTTGGTGCGCGTATCCTGGTAAAATCAGACCGGGCGCCTAAATACATCAATTCTCCCGAAAACGAGATCTATGTAAAAAGCCGGGTATTGTATGGTACCTACTTTGCAAGGCACGCTATTGACAAGCTCAATGAGTGCCTGCTTGTAGAAGGCTATACCGATGTGATTTCCCTGCACCAGGCTGGTGTGGAAAACGTGGTTGCTTCCAGTGGTACTTCTCTTACACAGGATCAGCTCCGCCTGATAAAAAAATACACCAACAACCTCACCATCCTTTATGATGGCGATAGCGCCGGCGTGAAAGCCGCGCTCCGCGGGCTGGACATGGCCATTGAAGAAGGGCTGAACGTGAAGCTGGTGCTGCTGCCGGACAAAGAGGACCCGGACAGCTATGTACAGAAGATCGGTGCAGAAGCCTTCCGTGAATTCATTAAGGAGAACAAGCAGGATTTTGTACTGTTCAAGCTGCAGCTGAGCATGCAGGAAGCAGGTACAGACAGTAATAAAAAATCGCAACTGGTAAATGAAATCGCCGAAACTATTTCCAAAATTGATAAGGCGGAAGATTTCACCCGGCAGCAGGATTATATCCGCCAGTGCAGCCAGTTACTGCATATTGATGAACAGGGGCTGATCCAGCTGGTCAATAAATTTATCCGCGACCGCCTCATAAAAAGAGAACAGGCGCATGCCCGTAATAACCCCGCTCCCACCGGAGATGAACTGAGCGAAGAAGCGATAGCCGCTATGGAAGCCGCCGAAACCGGTATTTCGGTAGACTCCCTGATCAACGGGCATGAAAAACAGGAAAAGGCGCTGGTAAAAATCCTGTTGCGTTTTGGCGATAAGCCTTTTAAAGAAGAAGACAACAGCACGGTAGCTGATTATATATTCCATCTCCCCTATGATTTTGAAGCACTGGCCGAAAGTGAGCTGGTGAAAAGGATTTTAAGGGAATACAAGGCCCTGTATGATGCAGGAACCCTCCAGGATAAGCGCTGGTTTCTTTATCATGAAGATCAGCAGTTTTCAAAAGAGATTGCCAATATCCTGGAAGACCAGGAAGCCGATCTGAGTATGAAATGGAAAGAACAGTTTGAAATAGATACTGTTTATGGCGATGAGGCATACTTAAAAGATACGCTCTCCACCACCAACTACCTGATCCTGCGAAAAGTGAAAAAGTTAATCCATGAGAACCAGGCCGAAGTACAGAAGGCCTTCAGGGATAACGACTATGAAGCGGCTAAAAGCTGCCTCGAAATGCAGAAGCACCTCAATTCACTGGAAAGAGAACTTACCAACGGGATGGGCACCGTTATTTTCAAATAAGCGTTAACGTTAGTTTTATACCCGCTCCCATACCTGGAAAGCGAACGAATACTGATTTTTTTCATCTGCCTCATGGCGTTCATCGGTTACCAGTTCAAACTCGGCTCCATCCAGCTGGGGGAAAAATGCATCCCCGTGCACAACGGCATACACCCGGGTAAGATAGATCCGTTCTACTAACGGCCACGCCTGTTCGAAAATCTGGGAGCCGCCGGTAATGAACAGTTCATCGCCGCCAAACGACTTTGCTTTTTCAATGCCCTCTTCCACAGAACCTACTACATATGCGCCTTCCGGCTGAAAGTCGCTCTGCCGGGTAATCACAATGTTAGGCCGGCCTGGCAGCGGTTTTCCCAGCGATTCAAATGTTTTGCGTCCCATTACAATGGGTTTGCCCAGGGTAGTGGATTTAAAATATTTAAGATCCGTGGGCAAACGCCAGGGCAGCATATTATTGATACCGATTACGTTATTTTCCGAAGCGGCTACGATAATGGATATACGCATAAGCGGGAATTATATGGCTACCGGTGCTTTGATGGCCGGATGAAACTGGTAGTTTTCCAGTTTAAAATCTTCATACTTAAAAGAGAAAATATCTTTGACCTCCGGGTTGATCTTCATTACCGGCAAAGGAAATGGTTCGCGGGTCAGTTGCAGGTTGGCCTGTTCCATATGGTTGCTGTACAGGTGCACATCCCCGAAAGTATGGATAAAGTCGCCGGCTTCCAGGTCGCATACCTGCGCCATCATCATGGTGAGCAATGCGTAGGAAGCGATATTAAAGGGCACGCCCAGGAATACATCGGCGCTGCGCTGGTACAGCTGGCAGCTGAGTTTACCACGGGTTTCGCCTTTTGCCGGATCGGCAGGAGTTACATAAAACTGGAACAGGCAGTGACAGGGGCTGAGCGCCATTTCGGACAGTTCGCCCACATTCCAGGCATTCACAATAATACGGCGGGAGTCAGGATTGTTCCGGATGGTGTTCACTGCTTCCGTGATCTGGTCTATCACCTTACCACTGCGGGTTTCCCAGCTGCGCCATTGTTTACCATATACCGGTCCGAGGTCACCGTTTTCATTCGCCCACTCATCCCAGATGCTTACGCCATGCTCTTTCAGCCATCCTATGTTGGTATCTCCCTTTAAAAACCAGAGCAATTCGTATATGATCGATTTGAGATGCAGCTTTTTAGTAGTCACCACGGGAAAACCTTCCTGCAGGTTGAATCTCATCTGGTAGCCAAAACAGCTGGTAGTGCCGGTGCCGGTGCGGTCTGTTTTTACAGCGCCGTTCCGGATAATATGTTGTAATAAAGATAGATACTGCTCCATAAGGCCGCAATTTACGAAGTTTTCCAGTTGAAAAATATAACATAATTCAGCCAAAGAAAAAAAGCGGAAGTACACTCAAATTTTCGTAATCTGCTGTAATATTCGCTTACAACAAGATCGGCTTAATGAGAACCTTCTGCCCATCAGAGATGATGATGAAAAACCTGTAGTAACCCTTGTGGCAGAGGATCACAACAAAGTTAGTTTTATTAACAACCAAAATCTGGATCCGTAAACCAAAAACAATCAGCAACATGATATAGTAACCTCGTTTTAATCATCATTCATTATCTAAACTATCACAAGCTATGCTTCTACCAAAATCCAGCTTGCTGGTACTGCTATGCCTATGCAGTACCCTTGCATTATTTGCGCAGCAAAACATCACCGGAAAAATCAGGGATGCCGTGAGCGGCAAGCCCATTCCCGGCGTTACAGTACGCGTTCCCAACACCAACAAGGGAACTATTACTGATGCCGATGGCAATTACACACTTTCTGTTGCCGCAGGCACTACGAGCCTCACGGTGAGCTATACCGGCTACAAAACAAGAACCGTTAACCTCACGCCGGGCAATAATGTGATCAACCTGAGCCTGGAAGAGGATTTCGCCCGACTGGATGAAATTGTGGTAACCGGCCTGGCCACCAATGTGAAACGAAGTAACCTCGCCAATGCCGTAGCTACCATTTCAGGTGCAGAATTAAACGGGGTGGCGCCTGCACAAACATTTGATGCTGCCCTCAGCGGTAAGGTGCCCGGCGCTATGATAACGGCCAACTCCGGCGCTCCCGGTGGTGGTATTTCCGTAAAAATGCGCGGTATCACTTCCGTATTCGGCAACTCGCAGCCATTGTATGTAGTAGATGGTATTTTCTTCAATAACAGCAGTATTCCTGCCGGGCTGAACGATGTAACCGGCGCTGCCACTTCCGGCAGTCCCAATAACCAGGACAATCCATCCAGCCGCATTGCAGACCTCAACCCGGAAGACATTGAAAACATTGAGATCCTGAAAGGCGCTTCCGCCGCCGCTATGTATGGCGCCAAAGCCGCTGCCGGCGTGGTGATCATCACTACTAAAAAAGGTAAGTCGGGCAAAACAAAGATCTCCCTCAACCAGGAAACCGGCTTCGTGAAAGTACGGCACCTGATGGGTGTACGTACCTTTACTCCTGAAACAGCCGCCGATCTTGCGGGTACCGCCGATAACCCCGACCCGGTTGTGCAGGCCAAGCGGGCCGCTTACAAGGCACAGTTCACCGAAGCCAAAAACGCCGGAAAGATCTTTGACTATGAAAAAGAGATCTTCGGGCAAACAGGGCTGGTGCTGAACACCGGCATCTCCCTCAGTGGCGGCGGCGAAAAAACCACCTTCTATCTTTCCGGCAACCGGCGCCAGGAAAACGGTATTGTAAAAGGTACCGGTTACTTTAACAATTCCATCCGGCTGAATGTAGACCATAAGGTGAGCGATCGTATAACCGTTGGCGTTACTACCAATTATATCAACTCATCCGCCGACAGGGGCCTCACAAACAACGATAACAACGGCGTTTCCCTGGGTGTGGCGCTGTCGTCCACACCGGATTTTGTAAACCTGTTCCCTAATTCGCTGGGAGAATATCCACGCAATACCTTCGCCAGTTCCAACCCGCTGGAAACACGCGATAATATGATCAACAATGAGCAAACCAACCGCTTTGTAGGCGGAGGTAATATTGAGATCCGCCTGCAACAGAGCGACCGCTCCACTACCCGGCTGGTAGGACGCGGCGGTGTTGATTACTTTAATTTTAAAACAGCCGCCTTATTTCCCCGCAACCTCCAGTTTGAAGAGAACGGGTTGCAGGGCCACTCTATCCAGGGTAACACCAATAACACCAATACCAATATCGGCGGGTTTATAGTAAACACATTTACCCCCAACAATAACCTCAGTTTAACCAGTACTGCAGGCGCCACCCTGGAAACCGGTTACCTGGATAATATTCTTACCGTTGCCACCAACCTGGTATCCGGCCAGAGCAACCTGGATGCCAGCGCCAACACTACTACCCGGCAATTCCGCCAGAAGTACCGCGACAATGGTATTTTCATACAGGAAGACCTTTCACTGATCGATGCCATTACCCTCAGCGCAGGCGTGCGCTTCGACCGGTCTACCAACAACGGCGAATACCAGAAATATTATGTTTTCCCCAAAGGTTCCATTTCCTGGAACATTGCCAAAATGGATTTCTGGAAAGTAGCCGGTGTGGATAACCTCAAACTGAGGGCCGCTTATGGTCAATCGGGCAACGTGCCTCCCTATGGCAGTAAATTTACCCAGCTGCTGGGAAGCAATATCGGCGGGTTCCCGGGCGTACTGGTGGAAAACCTGCAGGGTAACCCCGACATCAAACCGGAACGGCAGACCGAATTTGAAACCGGACTGGATGTAAGTGTGCTCAATGGACGCATCAACCTGGAAGCCACTTACTACAACAAGAAAATTTATGACGTGCTGCTTCGTCACTCGCTGCCGGCATCTTCCGGTTATGCCACTGAATGGAAAAACAGCGGCGACCTGAGGAACCAGGGGATAGAACTGGGCTTAAACCTGGTACCGGTAAACCAACCCAATGTACGCTGGAACAGCAGCATCAACTGGTGGCGTAACCGGTCTAAAGTCACCAAGCTGATCATTCCTCCATATGCCATTGGCGCCTTTGGTAATTCACTCGGTACTTTTTACCTGGAAGAAGGACAACCCGCCACGCAGATCAAAGGCACTGTGGGCGATGATCTGAAGCTGATCGGTAATGCGGAACCGGACTTCCAGATGAGCTTCTTCAATGAGCTTACCGTGTTCAAAAACTTCTCCCTGCGTTTCCTTATCCACTGGAAAAAAGGTGGCGACAATATTAACCTTACACAGCTGCTCACCGATCTTGGCGCTACTTCCTTCGACTTTGACGATGAGATGAAAGGCACAAAGGCAGGGCTTTACCGCCCTGGCGCCGGCGACGCTTCCATTTATGTGCAGGACGCTTCGTATGTACGTATCCGTGAGATAGGCATCTATTACAATATCCCGGTAAAAAATACATCAGTGCTGAAAGGGATCCGTGTTGGCGTATCTGCCAATAATTTCTTTACCTGGACAAAATACGTGGGTTATGATCCGGAAGTATCCAACTTCGGAAGTAACACCATTACTACCGCCCAAACCCGCGGCAGTAACGGTTTATCAACAGGGGTAGATGTTATGCCTTTCCCCGCATCCAAAAGGGCCAGCTTTCACGTTGGCGTCGATTTCTGATCATTTTCCATCTGCTTAAAACAATACATATGAAAAAGTATCTTTCAATAATAGCGATCGCTCTTTTACTGCTGGTGATCAACGCCTGCCAGAAAGGAGAAATCAATAGCCTGAATACGCCTGTGGTAACGGGCATCACTACAGACCCTTCCAAAAGCGACCTGTTTAACCTGGTGACCGGCGCCGAATCCGGTATGCGTAACAGTCTTTCTGCCTACCTGGATGGCACCGGTATTATAGGCCGTGAAATTTACCGTTTCTCCGGTGCAGAGCCCAGGTATACCACCGACCTGCTGGGTGGCGGTACCAAAGTGCTGGATAATAATACGTTTTACATTACCAACCCCTGGTCGGCAAGGTACCAGGTAGCAAGACAGTGTTTTATTTTGCTTGACGCCATTGGCAATACCCGTACGGAAGTAGCGTCAGACGTGCAAAAGAAGGCATTTACAGGGTTTGCCAAAACGCTGATAGGCTACCAGTTGCTGCTGAACCTGAATATGACAAATACCAATGGAGTGCGCATTCCTGTAGCCAACGGCGCCACGCTTGGTCCGGTCATCACCAATACTGCCCAGGTGCTGGATTCTATACTGAAATTCCTGAACGACGGGAAAGCTGATCTTACCGGATCGGAAGTTATTTTTCCTTTGTCAGACGGCTTCCTGGGATTTAAAACTGCTGCCGGCCTTCTTAAATTTAACCGGGCCATTGCAGCCAGGGTGTATACTTACCGGCAACAATGGGCCAACGCGCTGTCGGCGCTCAACGAATCGTTCTTTGATCTGAACGGATCGCTGAACAACGGGATTTATCATTATTTTTCCACGAATGGAGGCGACCTTGCCAATACCATGTACCTGCCGCCCAACGGCAACGGGGAAATAAGGGTATCGCATCCTTCCTTTGCTACGAATATTAAACCAGGCGACGACCGTATCAACAAAACTGCCTTACGGAATGATCCGGCCAGCCAGGGCGGGTTAACCGGCAACCGGGATGTAATTGTGTGGAGCTCATTGAATGCGCCCATCAGCATTATCAGGAATGAAGAACTCATACTGATATATGCAGAAGCGAAAATACAGACCAATGCAATCCCTGATGCCCTGGTAGCGCTTAACCGCATACGTACCGCACATAACCTTGCTCCTTATATCGGTCCCCCAGACCAGGATGCGCTCATCAATGAACTGTTGTATAACAGGCGTTATTCACTTTTTATGGAAGGCCATCGCTGGGTGGATTTAAGACGGTATAACCGGTTGAATACGTTGCCGAAAGACAGGGTAGATGATGATGTATGGACGCAGTATCCGCTGCCGCAAAGTGAAAGCAATCAATAACGGGAAATAAATATTAACGCTTCTTTTTAACTGGTGTTCCGGTTAAAAAGAAGCGTTAATATTTTTCATCACAGGTGATATGCCTTTATGCCATTGCTCTTCTTTTCATTTCTTTCCTGATCAGTGCCAGTTCACGGCCCATTTGCCCTGCGATGGAAGTGTTTTCCTGCGCTCTCCTGATCAGGTAGGGCATTACATCTTTTACCGGGCCATATGGCAGGTACTTACTTACGTTGTAACCGGCATGCGCCAGGTTAAAAGTGATATTATCGCTCATACCCAGCAGTTGTGAAAAACTTACATGCGGATGATTATGTGGCAGTCCTTTTTCGTGGAGTAATTTTGCGGCAAACATGCAACTGTTTTCGTTATGTGTGCCAATGAAAACAGCGAGTTTATCGAGACGGTCGATACAGAATTTTACTGCAGCGTCATAGTCTTTATCCGTAGCGGCCTTACTGGGCTGGATGGGTGTAGGATAATTATTTTCCGCTGCGCGTTTGTTCTCTTTTTCCATGTAAGCGCCCCTTACCAGTTTAGCGCCCAGCAGGTAGCCTTCCTTTACCGCTTTTTCCAGGGATACCTGCAGGAAAGGATAACGGTCATGACAGTACATCTGGAAGGTATTATATACAATTACTTTTCCTTTGTTGAATAAAGACATCATCTCGTCTGTGAGGGCATCTACCGGGTCCTGGATCCAGGATTCCTCTGCATCTACGAGGATGGCTACATCGTGACGGGCGCCTGCTTCTGCAATGGCGTGTACGCGGTTACGCACGCGGGTATATTCCTGTTGTTCTTCCGCTGTTAAAGTTTCCTTGCGGTGTACTTTTTCCAGCAGCCCGAACCGGGCGAAGCCGGTAATTTTTATAGCGATAAAGGGAATATCAGGGCGGGAGGCGGCATACTGGATAGCGCGGATGAATTCAGGAACAGCGGCATCGTAGCTTTCTTCTCCTTCCATTGCTTCCACTCCGTAATCCAATGCTACTCCCACATGGTAATTCCCCAGTTGCAGTGCGGTAGCTGCCGCTTCCTCCAGGGTTTCACCGCCGCAGAACTGTGAAAAGATGGTGCTTTTAATAATGCCTTTAATGGGCAGGCCCAGTTTAAAAGCGAGTGGCGTCATCACTGCACCCAGTTTTACCAACCAGGGTTTCCCGATATTACTAAAGAGGAAGTTGGCTTTTTTCAGTGCTTTGTCGGTCTTTGCCTCAAATGCGATAGCGGTATTATCAAACGATAAAGGTAGCTGCTTTTCCATGGGCCGCAAAGTTAGGGTGCGCCCGGCTTCTAAACAAAAATCATTATAATATCAGCATATCTTTTTAACAGGGTTAACAGATATTGTCTATTGCTTCTCAGAAATTGTTTAAGCATAGCTGTTTACCGCTGTTTATTTTATTACTTTTAGGTCTTTTTAGATACATACAAAATTCCCGGAATATGCGATTTAAACCTGATACTATTTCCCGCTGTTTTCCCGGCCGTTATGCGCTGGCATTGTTACTGTGGGGCGGAATAGTGATCACCGGCTGCCACACCGGCACGAAGGCGCCGGAAAATACACCTGTAAACCTGAAAACTCCGGGTATCGAATACCAGACCTACAAAGGCATTACCGGCCGGCGTACCTCCGTTATGCTGCCAGACAGTTCCCAGGTAATACTTAACTCCGCCTCCGTACTGGAAGTGCCGGCCAATTACCTGCAGGGCAACCGTGCAGTGATCCTGGATGGCGATGCGTTCTTTACCGTTGTTCCATCTACCGATACATTCACTGTTACCAGCGATAAACTAAGAGCTACCGTGTTAGGCACCGCCTTTAAAATGCGTTCCTTTGCCAGTCAGCATGGCGCCACGGTATACCTGCTCAAAGGAAAGATCCGCGTAGGAAAATCCTACCACTCCCCTACCGATAATCAACCGGAAATACTGGAACGCGGGCAGATGATCCTGGCTAACAACGAAATTGACCTGATGGAAAAGGAAACCTATCACCCGCAGGAACTGGAAACATGGTTATCCGATACTTTACGGATCAGCAATGCCAATCCTATGGCTTTATCGCGTACACTGGAAGAATGGTTTGGCGTAGAAGTGGAAATAAAGGGAGATGCGTCCAAAGCGGGCATTTCAGATGGTGCTTTTTTTCATGCTACACTGGAAGAGGTGCTGAACAACCTGGGTAAGGTACAGCATTTTAAGTATAAGATCAGTGATAATAAAGTAGTGATCACGTTTTAGTATAACCGTAACCGTTAGTAATGCGGGCGGGTTTTGTCTGACTCTGGATGATGATGATTTCGCGGATTACTTTGATTTTATTTTTAAGGGAATTATCTGATGGAGGATATTTTTCGCGGCTTTTATTTTTTGATGTAACGGGTCAGGAATTGATTTTCCTCTCAAAGGAAAAGATGCCGGCATCTGCATCTTTCTTTCCCTGTATAAAGTTGGTAATGATATTGGCGGCCACCTGGCTGAAAGTGATGCCGTTGCCTCCAAATCCAAGTGCAAAAAAAGTATGCGGCATAGGGGCGAAAGGCCCGATAAAGGGCAGTCCATCGGCGGTAGCGCCAAAGGTGCCGGTCCATTTAAATTCCGGGTGAAAACGCAGGCCGGGAAATCTTTTACGGAAATCTTTTTCCAGCTGTTTTGCTTTACGGTGAATCAGCTTATCGCGGCGACCGGGATTATAATAAGGCTCATCCCTTCCTCCCACCAGTATGCGGTGATCGCTGGTGGTGCGCATATAGAGATATGGGAATTTTGTTTCCCAGATGAGACAATCCTGGTACCATTGCTCCACTGCATGATTGGGCTCACTTGCCACCACGTAGGTGGAGGTTAGCTTCAACAAAGGAATGTTGATGTATTGCAACGCTTCGTACCCCGTGGCAATTACCAGGTAGCGTGCAGAGATACGGCGTCCCTGCGAGGTTTTAAGCACTATACTGCGGGGGTGGAAATCAATATCCGTAATGGCAGTACGGTCAAACACCTGCGCGCCATGTTGGAGATTATGCTGATGCAGCGCATGGGTGAGCATATACGCATCTGTTTGTGCTGCAGTATGGGAATAGATGGCTGCCGGTGCATGGAAGCCCATTGTTGCTTTTACGGTGGCGGCATCCCACCATTCCATTTTAAGTCCCAGCTCCCGGCGGGCTTCCATTTCTTTCAACAGTTTTTTTTCATCTTTCCTGTAAGATGCCAGGTACAGGCTGTGCTTTCTTTCAAAATGCGGGAAACGCAGGGTTTTGCAGATGCTTTCCAACTCGCTGATGGAGGCAGCGCACAACTCATATGCCCTGTTGGCATTGTTATTACCCGCTTTAGTACGCAACTCCGACAAGGGCGTATCAATTTCATATTGCAGCAGGGAGGTACTGGCGGCGGTGCTGCCCAGGCCAATAGTGCGTGCATCGGCCACCACGCAGGGAATGCCGGCTTTTGTTAATGCGTAGGCGGTTAATGCGCCTGAGATCCCGCCGCCTATCACGGCCACGTGCGTACGAATATCCTGTTCCAGCCATGGATAATTATATGGCAGGCCATTACGGATAAGTGAGTAAGGATAACCTGACTGAAGATCCATATTACCGGATTTACAAAAGCCGCACCAAAGAAATTCGTATCTTCTGTCTGCAAAATAAACTGTCATGAAAACACTAACTTTCCTTACCGGTTGTTTATTGATGGCTGTGAGCGCTTTCTCCCAAACTGCTCCCTGCTGTCATACAGACGCCATCACTGAATTTGCCGCACTGGCCAGTCATGAAGAATTCCGCATGGCCCATAAGGATCCGCTGCCATACACCTACCGGGGCACTACCGGTGCAGCGATCACTTTTCCCACTACAGACGGAACACCTGCACATGGCTTCCTGTTCAAAGCCAAAACAACTTCCAACAAATACCTGCTGGTATACCAGGAGTGGTATGGGCTGAACGACTATATAAAAAAACAGTCGGAGCAGTTGTATAACGACCTGGGAGGACAGGTAAACGTACTGGCGGTGGATATGTATGACCAGAAAGTAGCCACCAACCGGGAAGATGCAGCAAAACTGATGCAGGGCGCCTCCAGGGAAAGATTGCAGGCCATCATGCAGGGCGCTATCAACTATGCCGGAAAAACGGCTGAAATAGCCTCTAT
Organism: Chitinophaga sp.; assembly: GCF_036569185.1. GTDB lineage: Bacteria > Bacteroidota > Bacteroidia > Chitinophagales > Chitinophagaceae > Chitinophaga. The sequence goes on along the minus strand of NZ_DATCRD010000277.1, from coordinate 2,648 downwards.
AGGCTGGTGTTTCGGCGGTGGGCTGTCCCTGCAGTCGGGTTTACTGGAAGGGGCTCAGAATAAGGGTGTAGTAATGTATTACGGCATGCCCGAAAAGGATGTCAGCAAACTGAAAACTTTACAGGGACCGGTACTGGGCCTTTTTGCCAATAAAGACCAGGGTATTAACCCGCAGGTGGTAGATGAGTTTGAGAAGAACATGCAGGCGGCAGGTAAAACGCTGACGGTTAAACGTTATGATGCGGCTCACGGCTTTGCCAATCCAAGTAACCCTATTTTCGACAGCGCGGCTACTACGGACGCTTACGGACATGTGCTGCCATTCCTGAAAAAAGCATTTTCCCTGTAAAAAAAGCGGAGGGTAACTCCCTCCGCTTCGTTATTTATTTGCCGCCCAGTCTTACCAGCAGTTCTTTTGTTTTCCTGATACCCTCTTCTTCAGATAACTTCTCCCCTTCATATTCAATTCCCATAAAACCATTAAAGCCGGCATCCTTTACTGTTTTGAGGATGCGTACATAGTCGATGGTAGTTTCGTTGCCGTTGGCATCGAAGTCATAAGTTTTTGCGCTTACGCCTTTAGCAAAAGGCATCAGTTCTGCCACTCCTTTATAACGGTCATATTCTTCCAGGCAGGTAGTTTTTGCCCATGCTTCCGGTGTATTGGCTTCCGGCTTGCTCCTTTTGATGCAGAAGTTGCCCAGATCCGGCAGGGTGCCACAATTGGGCATATTCACAGTTTTCATTACGCCGCTCAGCCATTCCCCGTTGGAAGACATACCGCCGTGGTTCTCCACGATCACATTGATGCCATGTTCCTTACCAAAGGTGGCCAGTTTAGTAAGACCGTCGGCAGCCGCCTTGGCTACTTCTTCCGGAGCGCCTTCTCCTGCTGCATTCACACGGATTGCATGACAGCCAAGGAATTTAGCCGCTTCCACCCATTTGTAATGATTTTCCACCGCCTGCATTCTTTTCTTCACATCCAGGTCGCCCATTTCTCCTTCACCATCACACATAATAAGCACGCTGCGAACGCCCAGGTCATCAGCGCGTTTTTTCATTTCTGTAAGATAGGCCTGGTCCTTTGCTTTGTCTTTAAAGAACTGGTTCACGTATTCAATGCCTTCAATACCGAATTCGTTCTTTGCACGGGAAGCGAAATCAAGATGGTTCATTTTACCCGCAAACAACGCTTTATGGAATGACCATTCCGCTAACGAAATTTTAAAGAAAAGCTCATGTGCAGTAGCTTCTCCGGGTTTGTCTGCCGCAGCGCTGTCACTTTCAGTTTTAGTGGATTTGCCGTTATTGCAGGCTGCCAGGATAGCTGGCAGCATTCCCATTCCCATTGTGTACACTCCCATTTGGCGCAGGAACTGCCGGCGGTTATTAACGTTACTCATATACGTGGGTTTTAAAATTCACTCTTCGAAAATATTCATTTACAAGTGGGAAAGCAAGTTTATACGCATAAAATTTTAAGGGAGATAAAAAAAGATAGTGAGTGTTTTAAAGAGATCTTTGGAAGATACCATCCGTAGCGCTGTATATCTATTCAAAAGGGATCTGCGGGAGAAGCCCGTAACGGTTTGCCGCTGCTGCGGCAGCAGCCTGTAGGGCCTTGTTATAGGCATCGGGTACCTGGCTGTTACGGGCAAAGAGAAGGCGGTATTGTTCCACATACTGCGGATAATACTGTTGCACCGCCTGCATTACCAGTTGTTTGCTGTCCGCCGCTTCTTCCCCCCATAAGGTAATGGACGCAGGAAAAACATAACGTGCGCCATGCTCATGAAAAGCAGCGTATAGCCGTGACAGTTGTTCAGGCCTGTCGCTGATAAACGGGAGAAGGGGCATTAAACTCACACCTGTCATAAAGCCTGCATCTGCACAGGATTTTATGGCCTGCAGCCGTTGCGCCGGGTCAGGGGCGCCGGGCTCAAACTGCCTGGCCACTACCGGATCGATGGTACTGAAGGAGAAAGTGATCATGGCCTTATGCCTGTATGAAGCCATATCAGGTGGCAGCAGGGCCTGTTCATTGATTTGCCGGAGCAGGTCGAGGTCGCGCAACACCAGTGGCGATCGGGTAATAATATGCACGGGGAAGCGATATTCCAGCAGCAGTTCCAGGATGCCGCGGGTGAGCATTTCCTTTTCTTCCAGCGGAAGATAAGCATCCGTTGCAGAAGAAAGCACCACGAACCCCTGTTGCTGTTTACGCGCCCTGGCAGCAAGCTGCTGGCGGAGAATAGCCAAAGCATTTTGTTTCACCGACAGCTTTTCTGCCATGTTGATGCCGTATTTACTACCGCGGATATAACAGTACAAACAGTTGAAAGCACAGCCACTGAACGGATTGATGGTATAATCATCCAGGAACCAGGGATCCCGTTGCTTTGTTTTATTCAGTAATGATGTAACCGTTATATACCTGGGCATATGCAAAGTTATATGCCCGAAGGTCAGGATTTTATGCTTATGTTATGTCAGTTGCCAGTACAGTGAGGATTTCCTGTACCACTGCTTCGTGCCGCATGATACGGAAATGGCCGTCGCCCGTAATACGGAGCGATTGTATGGCCGGGTACTGCTGCAGGTAATCATCTATTTCCGTGGCTTTGGCCAGTGTATCCGTGGTATCG
>NZ_DATCRD010000276.1:0-3923 GCF_036569185.1 Chitinophaga sp. | reverse complement strand
GTGATACGCTGGCACTGATATCACGCGCGCTGTAAAAACCAGGAACATAAGTGGTGTCAATAGCGCCGGTAGTATCAAGCCCCGGATTCCACTTTTGTGGATTCCATTTACGCACAAATTTCTTCGTATACCAGTATTCTGTATAGTTAATGCCCGGGGATAAAGTAAAGGTTTTAAATACCGGGATGGAGAATGAGATCGGGATATTATGCTGCATACCCGTTTGCATAGCGTCAAACATGGCTTGCTTGCCAAACAGGGAATCCTTGAAATTGGCCTGGTTACGCAGGATGGTGTTATAGGAAACGCCTATTTTTTCATACCATTTTGGAGCGCCTGCCATTTCTTTTGGCTGGAAAGGATAGATGGTATTTACTGTGAAGGTCGCGTCCGGAAAGGAAACAGACACGTCGCGGGTACTAAGGTTCTGGGAGTGGTTCAAACCCATGGTAAGGTTATAGGGTTTGCCCTGCCAGGTTTTGGAAAAGGTGATAGACGACCCGATGTTATTATTTACACGGGTGTTATAGTCATACACATTGTATTTGTTATAGGAAGATGTTCCGAAGTTCACTGCCGCACCAAAGTTCACACCGGGGCGGGCTTTACTATCCATGCTATGGTTCCAGGTAACGCGGAAATCCCTGGAGGTGCTGAACTCCGATTTAACTTCCGGGTCGCCGAAGCGGGTATTGGCAAAGCTCAGGTTAAGCCCGCCATTGTACTTATAGCGTTTCCGGTAAGTAGGACTGGCGGTAAGGCTCCAGCTACCGTAGGAATACACATCCCCGCGCATAGTGAGGTCAAAGTTATCGCCCAGGCCCAGGTAGTAACCACCATTTTCAAGACCTATCCCTTTTTGCTGGTTCACCACGTATTGTGGTGGAAGTATTCCAGAGCGCTGTCCCTGTGTAATAGGAAAAATAGCAAAGGGAATGAACAGGGGAGTGGGAATTCCTTCTATTTCCAGGTTAGCCGGTCCGGAGATCACGAGTTTATCAGGGATCACTTTTATCCTTCGGGCGCGGAACTGGAAGTGCGGGGTATCGAGGTCGCAGGTAGTAAAAGTATTTTTAAACCCGAAGATGGTATTGTCGGCCAGTCGTTTTGACTGCTGGCTGGTGATATATCCTTCTCCATAAACCGACCGGGTATTATAGATCTTTGCTTTACGGGAGCTGATATTAAACAGCATGGTATCCGATTCGAAGCTCTGGCCATTGTCCGTCATCACCGGGCGGCCGATGGTTTTGCCGGTGGTATCGGTTACTTTGGTGGCTTGCACCATGCCATTTTCCTGGTCGAAGCTGATCCGCTCTGCGGTGATGTTGGTTTCTTTGTATTTGGTATCGCCGCTACCGTACAGGAGTATACGTTTTTTGGGGATCTGCATAACAATGGAATCTTTGGCCTTGTAATGGATGGGAGCATCAATGCTATCGGGCGAAGCAACCGGCAATGTGTCGACGGGAAGGCTATCCAATGCCTCTGCAGTAACGGATGCCGTATGCGGTATGCCTGCGGCAATAAAAATGAGGGCAATCAGTAAAACTGAAAGTAGCTGGCAAAGTATTTTCATGTAAGCAATTGGATGGCATCCGTTGAGCGAAAATAGTACCGGAATGGTTATGTTTGCTTTTTGTAACCAGTTACAAAAAGGATACTGATATGGAACATTTAAGTGAAAAAGAATGCAAATCGGCCGGGATGGCTGTGAAAGATACTTTGGAAACCATCAGCGGAAAATGGAAGCTCACTATACTTTTAACATTTTATAAAGGAGGCAGGCGTCGTTTCCGGGAGTTGGCGAAGGAACTGAATATTTCCCCGAGAGTACTTTCAAAAGAATTGCAGGAACTGGAGATGAATAAACTGGTGAGCCGTACCGTATGTGATACGCGGCCTGTAACAGTGGAGTACGACCTTACTCCTTACTGCAAAACATTGGAACCTGTGATCAATGCCATGAAGGAGTGGGGGGAGCAGCACCGCGTGGAGATATTTGGAAAGAAAAGTATGGAGTAAAAGGGAGGGGATCGGGCCCCCTCCCTTTTGGGTTAATAGAATATTGACCGTAACATATTTGTTTTTTCACCCGTTGCCGGTTTAGAGGCAAGGAATGCGTTCATTTGTTGTGCATTGAGCACACCTGCCAGCTTCGTTTTGAAGTTATTAAACAAAGCCGGTTGCTGTTGCTCATATACCCCTGGCGTTTTCCGGTTCTCTGCATTCAATGCTCTTTTCTCGTCCAGGAATTCCAGGATCAGTTTATTCACCTGGGGTTTTTGTGTTTCGGATATTGCAATACCCGGGAGAAAAATACGGGTATAGTCTGTTGCCGCTATTTTTTTTCTTGTAGCAGCCTTTACTATCTCTGCATTGGAAGGTGTGCTTTGCTGGGCGTACCCGCTATATTGGCAGATGATCAGTATACTTGCTATAAAGAGTATTTTTTTCATGTGTTTGTGTTTAATGTATATTATTGGTGTGCCCATGTAATCCAGCCTAAAGCGTCTCCTGCAGTAACCATGTCATATACCCCGTCAATTGATTTTCTCACAATATAAAAACCGGGTGAAGGATTGATATAAGGCGGACCGGTTTTACCGGTATTAAATATCCTGTTGGTGGCAATAAGATCGGGCGGATTAGGTGTAGGGTCACCTCCGAACAGCATCTGGAGCACCAGCCGGTCATCATCCAGGGAGGAGGCAGCTACTCCACCTGCAAAAATATAAGGATAGTCGTTGATGCCGGTAAAGAAAGGTGATAAAATATCATAGTCGCCGCCGTTTACCGTACCCGGATAATATACCATGGCAAAATAGGTGCCGCCCGGGAAGGTGAGCTTCCGCAAATTATAGGCATCATCTACTCCTTTTACATGAAACCCGGGACTGGTAAGCCAGGGATTATCCAGGCCTTCTATATAAAAATTAAGGGCAACATCCGGTTCAGGCGACAGCGGCGCAATAGCCGGTACAATGGTGCTGGCAGTAGTACCATTGATACTGGTACTGATAGTACCGGCGCCGGCATTCCACACCAGGTTGTCGAGGCTTTTCACCGCCAGGGAGCCAACGTTCACGGCTTTATCAAAAATGATACTGGTGGCGGTGTACTGGCAGCCAACATTGGTAATTACCTGGCTGCCGGCTGTTTTAATATCGAAAGATCTGCCGCCTACGCCGGGAGTGATTTCAAACACTGTACCACCGGCGCTCACCCGTTTGAAGTATTGCAGGATCTTGTTAAAAGTGCTGTAAGAGCCAAATCCGCTGGTGTTAAACATGGTTTGTTCTGCCTGGGTAGCCTTTACCATAATGGCTTCCGCCTGGTTCAGGTTTCCTCTCAGCCGGATGGTATCTCCCAGTTCTGCCGCCGGCACATTATCCGCAAAGGCGAATTCAAAATCGGTTCCCCAGCCAAAGCCCGATCCAAACGGGCCATTGGACACACCGGGATCCGGATCGCAGGGAAGATGAACATAGCTGTAAGTATCAAAGATCAGTGTAGGACGCTGCGTAGCTTTGATGCGGTAGCCGGTGTTATTAAAAACGGTGGCGGCGCCAATGTTGAAATCCGACAGCATAGACACCTGGCTGTTTTTGTCGAATTTCATATAATACGAGAACACCGATTTGGGCCCGTTACGGGTAACGCCTCCATTGGTGGAAGTACCATTGGTATACTCTGTAACGATCCAGCCAAAGGGAGCGTCTGTCAGTTTTTGCTGATAGGTTGCCAGGGCCTGTGCTATTCTCACATCCGTTGGTATCCCGTCAATATTAAGGTCTGATTTCCTGTCGCATGCAGAGAGCATCACTGCAATACCGAGGAGATAATATATCCATATCTTTTTCATAAATAATAATTCAGGGTGATCAACAATTATTGATAATAGCCGGCCAGCGCTCTGCGGC
>NZ_DATCRD010000275.1:0-2961 GCF_036569185.1 Chitinophaga sp. | reverse complement strand
CCGCCGCAAAAACAAAGTTAGGGATCCATACTGCCAGTAAGGGGTTGAGGCTGGCTTTGGTAGAGAATACGGTGGAGAACTGGAGGAAGATAATATAGGTAGCGCTGAGCACAATACCCAGGGCCAGGTGCAGGCCGCTGCCCCCTCTTACCTTACGGGAGGCAATGATGGCGCCAATAAGGCTCAGGATAACCACGGCTGCTGCAGCAGCGGTACGGCGGTATTTTTCAACATAATAAATGTTCAGCCCTTCTGCGCCCCGGATCTCTTCCCGGGCTATAAAACGGTCCAGCTCCGGGGTGGTCATGGCTTCCTGCACGTTTTTGGCCTCTTCCAGCTCCTTGGGAGTAAGGGTCAGCTTCAGGGAAGTATCCTGTTTGCTCCACCAGGTTTCTTTGAGGCCTTTGATCCTGCGCAGGGATACATAGTCCAGGCGCCATTTCTTTTGAGTGGAATCCCAGGAGATCCGGTCGGCGCGGATCTTCAGCGTCATATCCAACCCTTCTACCCTTTCCAGCACAAAGTTGCTGCCGCTGTGATAATTAGGATCATAAGAGCCGAAAGTAACGTACGTAAAACTATCTATACGGGTAGTTTTATCGTAGATCGTATGCCCTTCATCACGGGCGTGTATATACGTATTTTCAAAGGTAGTGCGTATGCGGTTGGCGTTGGGTACCGTCCACCGGTTGCCCAGCCACAGCAGGCCGCCAAACAGGAAAGCCCCTACCCAGAAGGGGCGCAGCATACGGCGAAAGCTTACGCCTGCGCTCAGGATGGCAATGATCTCTGAGCGGTACGCCATTTTGGAAGTAAAAAAGATAACGGATATAAAAATGAACAAAGGAAATAACAGGGCGGCAATATGCGGGATGAAGCCAAAGTAGTAATCTACTACAATGGTTTTCAGGGAAAGGTTGTTGTTCATAAAATCATCCACCTTCTCCGTAATGTCTATCACTACTGAAATTATCAGCAGGATCATCAGGGAATAAATGAATGTTCCTATGAATTTCCGCAGTATATACCAATCGATCTTTGTCATACTGATTTACGATTTTAGATTTACGATTTTAGATTTGATTGAGCGGATCTTAGTCGCAAATCTTTAGAATAGTAACATTATAATTTCGCAATCTACGATTTCAGCATTATGATTTTTTAACAAGCCCTGTTAACGAAATCTAAAATCGTACATCTAAAATCTAAAATTATCACAGTCTTGTTTGTAGCTGTGGCACCATAGCGGCTTTCCAGGCGGCGTAGGTGCCGGCCAGGATCTGCTCCCGGGCGGCCTTTACCAGCTGCAGGTAAAAGCTCAGGTTATGAATGCTGGCCAGCTGCATACCCAGTATTTCCCCGGCGGCAAACAGGTGGCGCAGGTAGGCTTTGGTATAATTATTACTGGCAAAACATTTGGTTTGCTCATCAATGGCCGAAAAATCTGTTGCCCATTTTTTATTCTTGATATTAATAACACCCTGCCAGGTGAATAACATACCGTTACGGCCATTGCGGGTGGGCATTACGCAATCAAACATATCTATACCCAGCGCAATATTTTCCAACAGGTTCCAGGGAGTGCCTACTCCCATGAGGTAGCGGGGTTTGTGCACCGGCAATATTTCACATACCAGCCCGCACATTTCATACATTTCGGCTTCCGGCTCGCCCACACTAAGGCCGCCAATGGCGTTACCGGCGCATTCACGCGCGGCTATTTCCGTGGCAGAAATGGTGCGCAGCTCTTTATAGGTGCTGCCCTGCACAATGGGAAACAGCGTTTGCTCATGTCCGTAAGCCGGCTGTGTTTCTGACAGTCGTTTAATACAGCGGTCCAGCCAGCGGTGGGTAAGCTCCATTGATTTGCGGGCGTATCTGAATTCCGACGGGTAGGGCGGGCATTCATCAAAAGCCATTATAATATCGGCGCCTATGGTGCGCTGAATGTCCATTACACTTTCGGGGGTAAACAGGTGGCGGCTGCCGTCTATATGCGACTGGAACACCACCCCTTCTTCCTTTATTTTCCGGTTGGCGGCCAGGGAAAAAACCTGGTAGCCGCCGCTGTCCGTAAGTATGGGACGTTCCCAGCCATTAAAGCGGTGCAGGCCGCCGGCGGCGGACAATACTTCCAGCCCCGGGCGCAGGTACAGGTGATAGGTATTTCCCAGGATGATCTGCGCCTGTACATCGTTCCGCAGCTGCTCCTGGGTTACTGCTTTTACACTGCCCACAGTGCCTACCGGCATAAAAATGGGCGTTTCAATATTGCCATGGGCCGTGGTAAGCATACCTGCGCGGGCCTGGCTGTTGTTATCGGTGGTAAGAAGGTCAAAATTCATAAAACAGGGCAAAGGTAGAATTAATGTGCAAATGTGCGGATATGCAGATGGGAAATGAATGTGCTGATGTGCTAATATGCTGATGTGCTGGTTTTTGCGGGGGAGAGGGATAATGTGCGGATGATGGGGGAATGTGCTGATATGCTAATATGCTGATGTGCTGGTTTTTGCCGGGGAGAGGGATAATGTGCGGATGATGGGGGAATGGGGTGGGGTGGTTTGATGGAGAGGGAATGATGTGCGGATATGCTGGTTTGCCGGGAGGTGAGCGATGATTGCGAATGTGGGCCTGGGCAGATGGGTGTGTTAATGTGCTGGTTTTGCTGGTGAAAGGAGCTAATGGGAATGCGTGCGGGCGGGTGGAATGGGCTGATGTGCAGCTGAAGCCGGAGTTATGGGTTGTGAAGTGGCTTGAGTGGATAGATCGATCAATGACTGGTTTTGCAGGTAAACAAGTGACCTGGTGTTTGCTAATGGGCGCTTATGCGGGCAGGAAATGCAGAAAAAAAGATGTGGAAAACGACCCTTAAATAGAACAAAAATATGGTAGTTGACTTATCCCGTTTCATATTTTACCTTTTTTATCCCCATTAGGTTACAGATAAACAAAATCATA
>NZ_DATCRD010000274.1:0-6136 GCF_036569185.1 Chitinophaga sp. | reverse complement strand
GGTATATATTCTGCGAACTGTAAATGTTCTCCGGCATATAAATACTTTATCATGATTGAAATCTTCAAAACAAATATCCAGGAACCAGCACAGGCAGCAACCGTGTTAGAGGCGATTAAAGAAAAACTTCCAGGTGCACGCATCCACTTTGATCATAACGACAGCGATAAAATAATCCGTGTGGAAGCGCCGGTGATCAATACAGAGACAGTGGTCTCAATCGTCTACGCATTGGGATTTACATGCAAACTGATGGAAGACAAAATTTGTATCAGGAACAAACCTTCCTCTCACGAAACAGGATCATTCTGGGAATCAAGTTTTATTGACAAGCAGGCTATGTGGGGATTTGAGCCTGCTGATTCTACTCTTTTAGCGAAGGATTTTTTTATAAAAGAAGGTATTAAAGATATATTGATTCCAGGCATAGGATATGGCAGGAATGCAAAAGTGTTTATAGACAATGGTATCAAAGTAACAGGGATCGAAATTTCAAAAACGGCCATTGATCTGGCAAAAGCGCATTACGGTAACAGTATGAAAATCTATCACGGCTCTGTAACAGACATGCCTTTTGATCATCATCATTACGAGGGAATTTTCAGCTATGGATTAATTTACCTGCTGGATGAGGATGAACGGAAAAAGCTCATCCGGGATTGCTATGATCAGCTGCAACCCAATGGATACCTCTTCTTTTCAGTTATCTCAAAAAATTCACCCAATTACGGGATAGGTACACAGATAGGTAAAGACCGTTTTGAAGCAACTCAGGGAGCCAAAATATTTTTCTACGACAATGAATCGGTACAGGAGGAGTTCGGCGAATACGGACTAACAGATTTTTTTGAGATAGAAGAACCTAATAAAACGATGCCGGGTAAATCTTCCTTCAGGTTTATTATAATAAAATGCAGGAAGGGGTCATAAAAACATAAGCACCGCCCGGGGACTTTTCATCGATCCGGTATTTGAACAAGCACCGTAACAAAATATATGCATCCCCGGCATTTTTGCACAGACAGTAAAGCAAATAAAAAACCGCTACAGTCGAGAACTATAGCGGTTTTTAAAAATCATTAAGCATTGATAATCTCTGCTCCCTAGTTGCCCAACCAGGATTCGAACCTAGACAAACAGAACCAAAATCTGTCGTACTACCATTATACTATTGGGCAATACCATTGTTGTTTGGGATGGCAAAAGTATAACTTTTTTTATTTCTGCAAAAAAAACTTGCAATATTTTTAAAATATCCTTTGAAATCCTTTATGGTAAAGACTTACAAAACAATCTCATTTACTTTTTCCACTATCTGTACCGGTTTTATCCACTCCATACATGCATGATCCCCTCTGAAACAGGGTTTATTGCCAAATACAGAGCAGGGCCGACACGGAAGATCCGGAACCTGGACAGCATTTTCCGGCGCCTGCGCATAGCCCATGAACCCGGCAAAAGGATGGGTGGCGCCCCAAACAGATACTACCGGCACTCCAAACAGGGAAGCCAGGTGCATGTTGGCCGAATCCATACTGATCATCACATCCAGCTGGCTGATCAGCGCCATTTCCTCGTCCAGGGAAAAACGCCCTGCCGCCACAATTACCTCCGGGTATTGCGCTGCCAGTTGTGTCAGCAACGTTACCTCCTGTTTACCTCCCAGAAGAAACAGCTGTATCCCCTGTTCCCGCGCCAGCGTTCCTAAAACAACGGCCATTTTCTCCAAAGGATACATTTTTTCGCGGTAGGTGGCAAAAGGAGCCAGTCCAATCCACTTTTTGCCTTGTTTGGAACCAGTTACTACAGTAACTGATCCGGGCAGCGTACGGGGCTGAAAAACAGGTTTACGGCCCATTTCACAGCGAAGACCCAGCTGCCGGAAAACCCGGGCATATCTTTCTATGGTACTGGTGAGTGGCTGTAATATCTTGTTCTCACGCCGGGTCAGCGCTTTCTTTTCCGCGCGGCCTTTGTCAATAGCTGCCACAGGAGTGCCGCTCAGGCGGAAAAAGGTCCGGATGATCTGGGATCTCAACACATTATGGAGGTCTGCCACTGCTGTAACCCGGTGGGTTCTCCTCACTTCACGGAACAACCGGTACAACCCTTTTACCCCTTTGTGAATGCCTTTTACATCGGCAGGAAAGAAGGTAAGCCGGGAAATGCCCGCGCACAAAGCGCCCCAGTTCCTGTTGGTCACAAAAACAATCTCCACATCCGGATTTTCATCCAGCACCTGCTTCATTACAGGAATGGTCATAGCTACATCGCCTAAAGCAGACAACCGGGTAACCAATATCGTTTTAACTGCGCCCAAGTATGAAGGTTTATTTTTCGTTCTTGTATAAAACCGGGTTCAGGGAAGGATCGTTATACATCTTCATTTGCTTGTATACCTTCATAAACTTCCTGCCGGCGGCAATATCGGCCAGGAGCGCCTCAATAGCGGTGCCCAGGTCTTTTTGCTGCTCCAGGAGTATATCCAGCTTTCGCTGGCAGGCAGCCCGGTGCTCAGGAGTGGCGTCTGCACGGGTGGCTTCTTCCTGCATATGATAAATTTTCAGGGCTAAAATAGATAACCGGTCTATTGCCCAGGCGGGGCTTTCCGTATTGATGGTCGCATCCGCAGCGGGTACCGTTTTACTGTATTTCTCCAGGAAATAGCTGTCGATATATTCCACCACATCTGTACGCTCCTGGTTGGAACGGTCTATCCAGCGCTTAATCCCCAATGCTTCCACCGGGTCAATGTTCGGGTCGCGGATAATATCCTCCAGGTGCCACTGCACCGTGTCTATCCAGTTTTTCAGGAAAAGCAGGTGCTCAATGCTGCTCTTTTCATAGGGATTGGAAATGGCCTGATGCACATCATTGTGCTCATGGTAGGCCACGATACTCTGGTTAAATATCTTATTGCACAATTGTGTAAACATGGCGCAAATGTACAAAAGGCTAACAACAAAAAAGAAGCGCATGGTAGACACCATACGCTTATTGTAAAAGATTGTCATGTGAATGTTCGAGAATGCAAATCGTGAAGGCTTTCAATGGTTATCTTGGGGTTGAGATGCCGTCAAGGTTATACCACCTTATTTCCTTTTTTACCGCAAATGATGCGATGACATCATCCTGGCAATAATATTTTTATGATGATTTATTGTTTTGAATATTTTTTAAATGCAGTAAAAATCAATCACTCTAATGGCTACACGTTTTAATTGAGGGTGTTTAATAATATAGCTGTTAACAAATTGTCAGATCACCAATTACAGGGCCAGGATCACAGACGTTACATTATTCATCAACCGGAAGTGGCTTCCACCACTGCTTTTATGGGATTTCCTCTGCTAATGTTGACAATTTCATTTGTTTAATTATTCTCAAATAGTACCGGGTTTTCTAAATAATCAGGGTTTAAAAGTGGACATCATTATGTCCGTGTGTCTTAGTGCAAATTAAAAGGGGCCACTGCATTATACACTGCAGTGGCCCCCTTTTTTTATACAACGTTAGTGGTAATTAATGTATTTTTTTGTCCAAATTAGCTTTCTGGGCCAGCTGTCAGCTTTATTTTGGTAGCGTAATAAAGTGGGATGCCCAATAATATAATGCCCAGTCCCGGTAAAGTATAACTGGTTTCAAACACCAGCAACAGCGCCGCCAGCGATAATGCCACAATAATGTAGATCATAGGCAGCACAGGGTAACCAAATGCTTTGTATGGGCGCTCTGCCTCCGGGCGTTTCTTTCTTAAAATAAAAATACCCAGAATGGTAAGTACATAAAATATCAGTACCCCGAAAATTACCAGCGCCAGCAGATCGTTGTACCTTCCGGTCAGGCAAAGCAGGGAAGCCCACGCGCACTGGATCCACAAACCATAGCCAGGCACGCTGTGCTTATTCAATTCGCCTGCTTTTTTAAAGAAGAGCTTATCCTGGGCCATGGTGTAATAGATCCTTGCACCCGACAGGATCAACCCGTTGTTACAACCAAAAGTAGAGATCATGATCATCACGGCAATAATGATGGCGCCGCTGGAACCAAAGATCTGTTCAGTCACTGCCACGGCTACACGGTCGTTGGCGGCAAATGCAATTTCATTCAGCGGTAGTACGGCCAGGTACATCAGGTTACAGCTCACATAAATGATGGTCACAATCAGTGTTCCCAGGAAAAGGGAACGGCCTATATTCCTGGCGGGGTTCTTAATTTCCCCCGCAATAAAAGTTACATTGTTCCATGCATCGCTGGAAAACAACGAGCCCTTCATGGAAACAGCGATGGCGCCAAATAATGCCAGCCCCGATAAAGCAGTGGTTAATACCGTACCATTCTGGGAAGTAACTGCGGCTGCATCCCAGGCGTGTTGCCAGTTGGCATTCCATATCTCGGATTTTGCACCAAACAACAATCCGAAAATAATAAGCCCGAATAAAGAAAGCAGCTTCGCCAACGTAAATACTGTTTGTATCAGCTTGCCGTGGTGTACACCACGGGTGTTTATAAATGTTAGTAAGATGATGGATACAATAGCCACTATCTGTGCTGCGGAAATCTGCACAATACCGGCATCCAGCAATATGTTCTTCTCGCTGAAACCCGGGATCAGGTAGGCGGTAAACTTGGCAAAGGCCACCGCCACCGCAGCAATGGTACCACTTTGAATAACGCCAAGCTGCGTCCAGCCAAATAAGAACGCAATAAAAGGATTGTAGGCTTCCCGGAGATACACATACTGGCCTCCTGCTTTGGGGAACATTCCCGATAACTCGCCATAACTGAGCGCGGCAATCAGCGTTACCACTCCTGCGAGCACCCACATAGCAGTGATCCATCCGGCGCCGCCCACACTACGCGCAATTTCCGCAGTTACAATAAAGATCCCGGAACCGATCATAGAACCGGCCACTATCATGGTGGCGTCCAGCAGGCCAAGGGATGGCTTGAATGATTTAGTTTGGTTGATTTCCATATTGATATTTATAAAAAGTCCCGGCTCATAAAAGGAACCGGGACTATAAGGTAGAAAATTTTTCTGATGGTTTATCCGCTTATTTGCCAGAAGCTGCTGCGCCATTCTCATTCATACCCTTGATTACTTCCGGTGTTACATCGTAAGCCGGATCTTTATAAAGGATATTGCTGGCAGTACTGCGGTAAGAGAATATATATGCAAAACGTTTGTCGGCATTAAATGCTTTCAGGAAATCGTCCAGTCTCTTCTGTAACTCCTCGTTGAATTTGGTTTCCTGCTCTGTATAGGAAGCACGCAGGTTTTGCGCTTCCTGCTCCAGCTGCTGTTGTTTGGACATCAGGCTGCGCTGTGCGGCCTCGCCCTGTTCCTGTGTAAGTGTAGATGCCCTGCGCTGCAGATCCTCATATTCGCTCTGTAATGCCCGGGCCTTGCCTTTCAGCTGGTTGTCCATCTGCTGCTGCTTTTGCTCCAGCACGGCTCTTTTTTCCTTGAAATACTCAAAATGCGCCTCCAGTGAGTCCAGGTCTACGTACGCAATTTTGAAACTACCTGCAGCAGGAGTACTGCTGTTTGCCGCAGATGTTGCAGCTGGCGCACTGTTACCAGCTTTATTTCCCTGGCAAGACATCAATAATCCGGCTGAAAACGCCGCCAATAATCCTTTTGTCACTAATTGTTTACAAGTGCGCATGTTAATAGGTGGATTTGCTTTAAGTACATTTAAAAAATGGAAGGGCTAAAATAAGGTTTTTACCGGATTTTCATATTCCCATCCTTTTTTTTAGCGAGGTTTTAACTAATATTATTATTTCACCTTATCCAACAGGATCTCCGGCTCATTGGTGGTGATAAAATCTATCCCGTTTTTCAGCAAATCATCCATTATTTCCGGGTTATCTATCGTCCAGGCATTGGTGGTCACTTTATGCTGTTTGGCAGTAGCTATCAGCTGCGGATCATTTTTAAACACCTGCTGGTGATAGTCCAATCCCCAGATCCCGTCTGCCTGTAACTGTGCAGGCGTTTTGTCGCCGTTGAGATAGGCTATTTTAGCCGCCGGATCAAGCGCTTTTATTTTTTTGCAGATGTTATAGTCAAAGCTGATGTAAAACATCCACGCCTGGGCCTTCTTTGCCTGCACCATGGCCACCGCTT
>NZ_DATCRD010000273.1:0-23761 GCF_036569185.1 Chitinophaga sp. | reverse complement strand
TATCACTACAATATCGGCTTCCTCCAGTTCCCGGATGGCTTCATCCGAATGTTGCACCGCAGTTTTATAGGCTTCGCTTTCGCCTTCAGGGGGCGCAAAGAATGCTGTAAGATGGGATTCCTCCAGGTGCGGATATTTTTTTTGTACCAGGTCGCGTTGCGTTACCTTGCTTCCCGGATACCGTGTCTTTAATTTTTCAATAATAGCATGGGTTAGTTGTGTACTATTAGACGCTGCACCTCTTGCACTTGAAATAATTTCCAGTATCTTTTTCATGATGTATCTTTTTGCAGATGATGACACAAAACTATCTATCTTTTTATTTGCTTTAGCCGGACTATGCTAAAGGTTACCACTAACCTCCGGGTTAGCGGCAACAGTATTTATTCAGTAAATTCACCTGCTCATCTTCATAAAAAAATAAGATGGAAGTAAACGAACGGTTTAGCTGGGCAGCAGCTATCATTGCTCCCAAACCCGCATCTGTACTACTTGAAATAGGATGCGGCACCGGCATTTTGGCCGAACTGATAGCAGGTAAATTAGATACAGGAAAGATCATATGTATTGATCAGTCGACCTCCATGATCCGGATGGCCATACAACGTAATAAACGATACGTTCTGCTGCACAAGGCATCGTTTGAAGCTACCGGTTTTGCCGATGCTGTTTTGCAGGAAAAGCAGTTCGATAAAGTATTTGCTTTTAACGTTAACTTCTTCTGGAAACAGCCTGCCAAAGAGTTGGCGCTGATCAGCCGTTGCTTAAAACCTGCAGGAGAATTGTTTGTTTTTTACCAGACACCCGGACGAATAGATATGAAATTATGCAAAGCGATAGAAGCCAGGCTGGAGGAAAACGGCTTTCGCATTAGTGATACCATCACAGGGAATTTTGCTATTTCCGCTGCCTTCTGCATTATTGCAACACCTTTATCTGCATAAAATTAAAATACCTGGAAACAGGTATTTTAACCTACCGGCGTGTGCGGTATTTTTGCAGCCGGAACCATCATCTTTAATTATGAAACGTTTATTAACTATCAGCTTCCTGATTTCCATTGTTTTGTTTTCCTGCAGCAAAGACGATAAAGCGAAAGGCCCCAGCAATGAGGAAATCCTTACAAAGAAAATTGCAGACATTATTCCGCAGAAATACCTTGACACCTTAAAGATACTTGGACTGGAGGTTCACCAGGGTGTAACTCCTCCCAATGTAGAAGGCACCTACCGCATTGCCCCGAATAAACTGGATACCAGCAATGTTCCGAACGATGTGCCCGGTACCTATTTCAGCAATTCTACTGTTACTTTTTCAGCGCAGAGCGCCACTGATTTCAGCATTCAGCTTACCGGTAAGAATTTTGTAAGCCTGGCAGACACCAGTATTGCTACAGCTATTTCGGGCTCAGGCAACGACTTCACCGTGTATGGTAAAGTGAAATCAGTAAGTGGTACACACTCCGCTATATTTGCGCTGATCTTTACCGGCACCAAAGAAGGAAACAACCTGAAAAATGTGCGGGTAGGAATTATCAATGTTGATAACAGCAAAGGCGGAACAGGCGTATTTATTAACGAAGGCCTGGGGCGGATAGCTTTTGACGAAGATCATATTTCTGAGAAGGCAGCGGAGAAGAGCGGGGAACGGGCAGCAGCCGGGCGTACATTAGGATTCATCCAATAATAATAAACACAACTAAAATGAGGGGAGTGAGGGAGTGGTTCCCTCACTTGCCTTTCATAACTTTAGCCCGAATCTTCGCCTTGGTATATTGGTCTGATAGGAAATATCCGATACAAAATTTGATTTTATGCATATATTTGAGCCATTTCAAACTAAACTATCACGAATATCCGTGATCACTTATGAACGTTCGATTATCTATTTTCCTGTTTTCATTCCTGCTTCCATTCCGGGCTTCTGCACAAACAATACAGAGCTCCAATAATAAAGTTACCAACCATCGGATTCATGAGGAACAGTATGTTCTCATAAATGGCATTGAACAATGGGTAACCATTAAAGGAAATCCTTCCAAACCTATCATTTTGTTTCTGCATGGTGGTCCCGGAAGCCCCATTACTCCCTATATTGATGTTTTATATAAAGATCTGGAAAAAGATTTCATCATTGTTCAATGGGATCAGCGTGGCTCAGGAAGAACCTATGGCCACAATAACCCTCCGGAAGAATTGACTCCGGAATATTTAAAAACCCACCCTCTCACCCTGGAACAAATGACCAGTGATGGCATTATGCTTTCTAAATATCTTTTACAGCACCTTGGAAAGAAAAAAATCATCCTTTCCGGTACGTCCTGGGGTTCTGCTCTCGGAGTAAAAATAGCCACAAAAGCTCCTGAACTTTTTTACGCGTATGTGGGACATTCTCAAATTGTGAATCCTAATTTCAGTACAGAAAGATATTCAAAGCTTTACAAAATGGCAGAGGATGGAAACGATAATGATGCGTTGAAAATATTGAATGCCATAGGTCAGCCACCCTATTCCAGTGCAAAAAATACAGGGTTACTTTATAGAGTGATCAAAAAATATGAAAAGGCAAATTCAACTCCCGCTCCGGAAAATTGGTTTGTATTGGCTCCTGAGTACGACAATGAAAAGGATCGTAAAAACAGAGAAGATGGTGACGATTACTCATTTGTGAATTTTGTTGGCGATCAGAAACTGGGTGTACAATCGATAGGAGCAGTTATTGATATGATGAAAGATAACTTAGAGTTTAAAGTTCCTGTTTATCTTATACAGGGTGAAGAGGACATCCTGACTCCTAAAGAGATGTCGAAAAAATATTTTGATGCCCTAAAAGCTCCTAAGAAAGAATACTTCTTACTGCCCAAAGCAGCACATGGATTTAATCAGTCAGTCGTAGACATGCAATATAAAATATTCAGGAGCATAAAAACGAATTAAAGAAAAAAGAAGGAAAGAAGAAGCTGGAAGTCATGTTGGTTATAAAGAATCGCTGTCTACCTGTTCTTATTGATAAGGAGAGCTAATATGAGGCTGCCACAAAAGTCAATAATTTATTCTTTGTCCTTCTTACAAAGGAAGAATATTATTGATAAATAAACATGAGATTCTTCACTGCATTCGCAGACTTTCAATCTATATTCAAAAAGACACTTTTGAACCTCATCCCAAATAAATCCCGCCCACCCTGCCCCATCCCAAAAATTTATTTGCTAAACCAAACGGTTATACATACTTTTACTAAACCATTTGGTTTAGTATCATGAAAGCAAGAAGAGACGTGTTCCAGGCAATCGCGGACCCTACCAGGCGCGCCATTATTGGCTTACTGGCACAACAAACCCTCACCCTCAATACGGTGGCGGAAAACTTTAGCATGAGCCAGCCGGCCATATCAAAGCATATGCGCATCCTTACGGAATGCGGACTGGTGATCATCGTAAAACAGGGACGGGAACGGCATTGTACCGCCAGTTTCAAAGCATTGGAGGAAGTAGCGCAGTGGGCGGAGCAATACCGCCGCTTCTGGACAGACCGCCTGGATACACTGGAACAACTATTGAACGAACCTGCATAACAACTGTTTATTTATCTATAAAACTTTATACTATGGCAAGCAATGAAACTCCCTGGGTAAATGCCCAGATGCTGATACGCAAACCGGTTGCAACAGTATTTAATGCTTTTATTGATCCTGAAATCACCCGGCATTTCTGGTTTACCAAAGGCAGCGATAAACTGGCCGTTGGAAAAACAATCACCTGGGAATGGGAAATGTACCAGGTATCTGCTACGGTGAACGTACAGGAAATCATACCCAACAAAAAAATAACCGTTACCTGGGGCGATCCGGCCACTACGATCGATTTCAACTTCCAGGCAGTAGATGATAACTCCACTTATGTGGTGATTAACAATTATGGTTTTAACCAGACCGGTGATGAACTGCTCCGTGAGATCAACAACAATACCGGCGGCTTCACTACCGTGCTCGATGGGCTGAAAGCCTACCTGGAGCACAATATTAACCTCCACCTTATTGCTGATAAATTTCCGAAAGGTGTGGCTTCACACTAAAATATTATCCACTTCTTAAAATCAGTAACCATGGAAAAAACAGGACAGATCCTCTCCCCTGGCACCATTCGTTTTGAACGTAATTTGCCGGGCCCCATTGAAAAGGTATGGGCCTATCTTACAGAGTCCGAAAAACGCGGCAAATGGCTGGCCAGCGGCGACATGGAGCTCTTTGAAGGAGGAAAGGTTCATCTGCATTTTATGCACCAGCAGCTCAGTCCCCTTCCTGATAATATCCCGGAAAAATACCGCGACATGAAAGACGGTCATCACTTTACCGGCACCATGTTAAAGGTGGAACCTCCCCGCCTGCTTTCATTCACCTGGGAAGGAGGATCGGAAGTAACGATGGAATTAGCGGAGAAAGATGACAGGGTGCTACTCACGCTCACTCACCGCAAACTGGCCGACGATACAAACACCCGCAGCAGCGTAGGCGGTGGCTGGCATACACACCTGGATATTTTAATCGCCAACCTCGAAGGCGTAACCCCTCCTCCTTTCTGGAACACCCACACCAGGCTGGCAGCATTGTATGCGGATATGGCGTAGATTTGATTGATCATTCAATCAATACCGCGTGTCATATATGGAGGATTTCATTTCAAAAAAAACAGCTCAGAAAACAGGTATTCCTGATTTAGTGGAAGTACTACGCAAACAACTCAGCAGTTCAGAGCTATCGTCGCTGCTGCTGGAAGTGTACCAGCGGAAATCGGAAGACCTGCACGCGGCTGCCCTGCTGCAACAATACCGGCAGAATATTTACGTACAGCCGGCAGACACCGATATGATTGAAGTACTGGAAAAGGAATTACAGCTGCTCCGTTTTTTAAGACAGCAGCAGTATGAGCCCGTGGAGTTATCGCCGGTGGCGCAGTTTGGCAGCTGTGCGGCAGTGGGTACCGTTAACCAGAAAAAAATAATCACTGCGGTGCGGCATACGGAAGTATTGGCGGATGCCACCAATTCGCTGGCCCTTCACATCGCTGATATGAAACAACGCGGCATAGGCGCTGCCGGCGAACGCCTGCGCTACTGCACGGTGCACCGGCATGTGAGGGCCATGCAACTTCCTCCCGGTAAAGGCTATACGCCACATTTCAAAATTGCCTGTATGGTGGCAGCAGGAAAGGATACAGGCAATTTTGAATTTGAGCGTACCACCTGCGCAGAGCAGCTGCAACATATTTACACCCTGCTGCAAACGCTCTTCGGCATACAAACGATTTACTTTAAAATACAGCCCCGTTCCGGTTATCCCAACGGCCGCGCATTGATGCACTCCTTAATGGATCATCTTTCTTCCCATCTCCCGTATAAAATTATTGCCGATGAAACACCGGCGGAAAATAACTACTACAAAGGGATACAATTCAAAACGGTAATACAGGCAGGGGAACATGAAATAGAAATTGCAGACGGCGGGCTGGTCGACTGGACCCGGCAACTCCTCGGCAACAACAAGGAACGGTGCTTTATTTCAGGTATTGGTTTAAGCCTGCTGATGAAACTTTTTAACGCATAACTCATTTACTCCAACACCAGCCTGATCTCGTTATTTCTTTTCATATCGGTGCTCAGGTTCAGCGTTTTTGATTCCTTTCCAAACCTGATCCGCAGCTCTGCGGTGTTGGGAGGAATGGAGCCCAGGTTATCGGCAGTAAATAATAAAATATTTTCACCTGGTTGTAACCTGATAGCAATCTGCTGTACTGCCTTTTTTACGGGAAAACCGGTAACAACCCACTGCCCGTTCAACCGCAGGGAAATACTGTCGCCATCCTGGATCCGGGTATCTTTCAGCTCCAGTATAATATCTGCTGTGCGCACCGGTATGGTGGCCACAGGTACCACTGTTCTTTTGATCACGTTAGTGCTAACCGTATCCACAGCGTTACCGGTGGTTGCATGGTAAATGTTTGCCACCAGGAAAGTGGCCCAGGCATTGGAACGATCGCTGAAATCAAATCCGTAAGGTCGACCATTTATGGTAGTGCGGATACGGCCGGTATTGGGAGGAAGCCCGCCATAGTTATCGGCAAACAGCACGAAGTAGTTCCGGCCGGTATCCAGCGTAGCTTTCAGGCGCCGGTTATGATCATTGATCTGTTCTCTTGCAAAAATAGTACGCCCGTTATGCAGCAAGGTTATGGTATCTTCATCATACTTTTCCTGGTCATCGATTTCCAGGGGAATTTCGCTGTCTTTTGATACAATGCTGTCGTAAATACCAAAATAGATCTGGCTGATTTCCGGGTGCATGATCCGCTGTATACTTGAATCGGGCAAGGGCTTGTTACCGCTTTTCATCAATTTAAAATTCCCGTTGTACAAAAAGTTGCGCAACGCTACTTTCGACTGTTCGTATATTTCATCGCCTTCATCCAGGCCCCGCATCCAGAAGCTGGCTTTATTGATCCACATACGGCTCAGGGTAATTGTATCATGCTGGTAATCCATAGTGCCATTGAGATACCACATCCAGATGCCGAGCTTAAACGGTGTTTCTTTCAGCGGGTATTTATTGCGGCCTATCCCCAGCTGCCTGTCGTTTTTCTTTGCCAGCAGCAGTTCATAAATGCCGGTAAATTCCCCGTACTGCAGGGTGATCACCGCAGGATACAATACGCCCTGCTGCGCCTCACCGATATGCAGCTGCATATTGATAGGCGTTCCTACTCCCCAGGGGCGAAGAGATGCTTTCCAGGTACCGGTCCATTTATCGGCCTGCGCACTGGCGGCGCTGCTGATAGCGGTTAACAATCCAACTATTATCAGGAATTTTACTTTCAAGATGGTGTATTCATTTATGATTCACAATTTAATACTATTTTGGGCGGGCAACAGCGAATTGAACATCGCGATCCGAAAATAAATAAATTTAAACAGATCATGGAATACACAAAGGAGTACGTCGCAAAGGAAGAGCATATCGATGTCCAGAATATTATGGATGGCCTGTATTACCCGTTCTATATGGAATATTGCCGTCACGATTATATAAGGGAGATCCTGGGATTTGATTTTGAAGAGCAGGCCAGGAATGGTGTTCACATGGTGTTATCGGGTTATAAGATCCAGTTTTTACGATCCCTGAAAAAAGGCGACCGCTTTACCGTTACCTGTACTTTATTTGCCGACCCGTCTGGTGCGCCACGTCTGCATTTCAAACAATCTATTATACTGAATGGAAAGGTAATGACCAAAGCGGTGTTCACCGGTACCTGCGTACCCGCTACCGGCGGCCGTCCTTATTTACCGGCATCTGTTACGGAGAAAGTAGCTGCTGCACCGGTGCTTGACAGCGCAGATGCTTAAACCAAAATAAAAAAAGTACCGGGTCTTCATGCAGCTGGAAATTGCAGGAAGACCCGGTACTTTTTTTATTCAACAGGTTTTGTTGTCCTAGTTATAAAGCAGGTATCCTTTTAAACGGTATTCCCCGTTGGCACTGAGATCGGGGATCTCTATCTTTAATTCATGCTGGCCTTTCTTAAGGTCGCCCAGCTCTATTGTATAAATCTGATCATTGGTTCCCGGGCACCAGGTACGGTTTTCTCCCATAAAGCACCCATGGATCTGCGGGCTGAAATCTTTGATCTTATTACCGTCCAGGTACACATAATGTTGCCGGTATGTGTACTCTTCTCCGTTGGGCCATGCAGCGCCATGACCGGTAGTGGTAAGCTCCAGCCTGGCGTTCCGGGCATCCTCTTCCAACACAAAAGAAGTATTCAGTGTGTTCTTTGGCGTGGACGTGTTGCTGATCACTCCCTGTGATATTACCGACTGCCAGAAGGGATTATCCTGTTTCGCATCGTTATCAACAATCAACTGCATATTAACGAGAAAACCAATGTTCTTGTCAGGGTCCGTGCCATCAGGGTTCAGATGTTGGGGTTTGTAGGTTTCATGTACATACCAGCCGGCGCCATCTATACCCAGCCAGATCTGTTTCCCGGAGCTGAACTGATGAGACAGGTAGCTGATATCAACATCATATGTTTCGGTTCTTTTATCTTCTGTATAAAACTTACCGTAGAACGGCGTTATCCCATTATAAACAGACACTTTATGCGCGTTGTAGTAATCCAGCTCATTTGCGGTTTCCTCATTTGAGGAGGCAAAATAAACATTGAAGTTGCGGTCAAAATAATCGCCTACTGCTGAAATAGTAATACGCAGGGTAATTTTCGAGGTGGGAGCAATCAGTTTGGCAAGTTCCCCGGGCGCATATTTCTTTTCATATTCAGTGTTAGACACCCTTGTGATACCTGCAGGTGTTTTATAGTAGGTTTCAGGATCAGTTATCGGTTTTGAACCAGTCATCTGGTCTGCAGCGCCTAATCCCTGCGTATACATGGTCACCGTTTTAAGGTCCTTGAATACATCGATCGTTTTCTGACCGGTAGGTGGTTTAACAACAGTATGATCCAGTGTAAGGGTATTCAACGGCACTTCGCTGCGCTTGCAGGCGTATATAATCACGCCTATGATCAATAGCGTTAAAGGGAGGATTTTCTTCATGAGATTTATATTTAGGATTTAATAAGCTGTTTTATTCATTACCGCTTGCCGTGGTATTGTTAGTGCTCACGCCTGGTTGATTTATTCCTGTCTTGTATCAGTTGGTTTACATGTAAACAGTCATTATCCGGAAGGGGTGACTGCAATATTGAAACGGGAGAAAAAATCAACAGGAGTTGCGAAAATTGTATTACGTTTTCAGGGAAGTGCTGTTTACCTGGAACAGCTGTCCGGCTACGGCAGAAGGTACGTTTGCCTTTGGGAAAACCATCCCGGCCGGAACAAGTATTGATTTTTTAAGGTAACTTGTTACTGCTATATTCATTATTAAACAGAACAGATGAACAAACTTATTGCGGCACTCTCGCTTTCCCTGCTGGCATTAAACAGCGCGGGGCAATCTTCCCGGCACGACCTGCAATTCAACCACCTGGCCTCCCGCTGGGATGAAGCCATCCCACTTGGCAATGGTTTACTCGGCGCCCTTATATGGCAGAAAGAGGATCACCTGAGATTTTCACTGGATCGGGCCGATCTCTGGGATATGCGGCCTATGAAGGGATTGCACCGGAAAGAATTCAGTTACCAATGGGTGATAGAGCAGGTGCATAAAAAAGACTACAAGCCTGTACAGGATTACCTGGATGCACCTTACGACCGGGAGGCCGCGCCCTCAAAGATTCCCGGCGGTGCGCTGGAATTTGATACCCGGAACTGGGGCGCTGTACAATCTGTGCATCTTAGCCTTTCCAATGCCGTATGCGAAGTGACCTGGGTTGGTGGCGCCCGTCTTAAAACCTTTGTAGATGCTGCAAAACCCGTAGGCTGGTTCCGTTTTGAAAATATAAACGATCATTTTGTGCCGCAACTGCTGGCGCCCCAATACCAGGGCGCTGTAAAAAATTCCGGTGATCCGGTAGGCGGCGACGACCTCTCCCGGCTGGGTTACAAACAGGGCAGCATTGTACAGAACGGCAACAGCATTACTTACCGGCAGGAAGGATGGGGCGGATTTACCTATGAGATCAATGTGCGATGGAAGAAGATAAATAAAACCACGGTAGAAGGCGTATGGAGCATTTCCTCCCAATACCCCGGCAAACCGGTAAACGAACCTGCAGCAAAGATAACTGCCAAAGCTGCGGCCAGTGATTTCAACCGCGAACTGGTAGCGCACAACAGCTGGTGGCAGCGGTTCTGGAAGCAATCGGCCATCCACGTTCCGGATACGCTGCTCGAAAAACAATGGTACCTCGAGCAATATAAGTTTGGCGCTGCCGCCAGGAAAAATGCTCCGCCCATTTCTTTACAGGCGGTATGGACCGCTGATAATGGTCGCATTGCGCCCTGGAAAGGCGACTACCACCACGATCTTAACACCCAGCTCAGTTACTGGCCCTCCTACAGCGCCAATCATCTCGATGAAGCCATGGGCTATATCAATCACCTTGAAGCCAACAAAGCTAACTACCAACGCTATACGAAAATGTATTTCGGCGCCGGAGGCATTGCCGTGCCCGGCGTTACTACCCTGGATGGCACTGAAATGGGCGGATGGATACAGTACTCCCTTTCCCCTACTGTATCGTCGTGGCTGGCACAGCACTATTACCTGCAATGGCGTTACAGCATGGACAGAAAATTCCTGAAGGAAAAAGCCTATCCCTGGATAAAAGGCGCCGCCGCCTTCCTGGAAAGCATTACTGTAAAGGATGCCAATGGCCACCGTAAACTGCCCATCAGCTCCAGCCCTGAAATCAATGACAATAGCCTGGAGGCCTGGTTCCCCCAAAATTCCAACTACGACCTGGCCCTGATGAAATTCACTTTCAGCAAAGCCGCGGAACTGGCTGCTGAGTTGGGTTTAAACAATGAATCTACCCACTGGAAAAAGATACTCGCAGCATTCGATGGTTTCGCGCTCACTTCCCGCAACGAACTGATGTTTGCACCAGGCATGGCCTATAACCAGTCGCACCGCCATTTTTCGCACATGATGGCCATTCACCCGCTGGGGTTGATCAAATGGGAAGACGGTCCCCAGGCGCAGGCCATTATCAGTAACACCATCCACCTCGCGGATAGCATAGGCCCTGATTACTGGTGCGGCTATTCCTACGCCTGGATGGGCAATCTTAAAGCAAGGGCGAAAAACGGCGATGGCGCTGCAAAAGACCTGCAAACATTTGCCCGCGCCTTCTGTTCTGTAAACAGTTTTCACCTGAACGGCGATCAGACTAAATCCGGCTTGTCTAAATTCCAGTACCGGCCTTTTACGCTGGAAGGCAACTTTGCTTTTGCCGCCGGACTACAGGAAATGCTGCTGCAAAGCTATGCCGGTTTTATTGAGATCATGCCGGCCATACCCGCTGCCTGGAACAATGTATCATTTGAAAAGCTGCGCACGGAAGGCGCTTTCCTGGTAAGCGCGAAGAAAGAAGGCAACCAGGTGGATGAAGTAAAAATAGTAGCGGAGAAAGGTGGGAAAACCCGCTTAAAACTGCCGTTTAAAACTTTCTTTGCCGCCAGCAATAAAGGATTTGTAATAAAAAATACGGGAGATGGATTCCTTTCACTCAGCGCTGCTCCCGGAGCGGTGCTGGTGCTGAAAAATGGATATGAATAACAGGTGATACGATCACGCATCATTCCTGTAATATAAAATACCAGCGGGTGTATCATACACTTTTGATACATCCGCTTTTCATTTGAGCACCTGAGGCCAACCGCCGTTTAAACGAAGCTTAGCGGCTTCATTTACTTTGAAAACATCCTCCTCTTTATTGAAAAAGGATATTATCCCGGCGCCCATTCTTAACAGGATGTTCCAGTTCCCATCTCTCTAAAAAATATTTCCCGCAGTCTTTGATATATTTATAATAAAGATAGTCGGTCTCAAAACTCAGCAACAGTCCATAGCTGGGCCGGTATTGCTTCATAAAGGCATCCAGCGCGGGTGGCTGGAGCCCCGTGATCTTTTGTACCAGCATCCTGTTAAAGCGATGATCGATGTACTTCTCCTGCTCCTCCCGCTCCAGGAAACGGCGGAAATTCTCCATCCGCTTAATCTTCCTCAGGCTGAAAAGTGCGTCCAGGTTAACGCCGGCGCCCATGCCATTGCCCCCGCTGGTAAGATAATCCGGCGAATAATCAAACACCTTGCGGTATTCGTTGCGGAACGCTGCGGAATCTTCGGAATAGCTGCGGGGAAGCGCAGCAGTTACTTCCACCTGTTTTAAAGAATGGATATCCACATGCAGGCTCATATCGAAAGTGCGGTTAGGATTGATCTCCTTTACAGCAAATTTCTGCGTGGCTTTACCCTGGTAGGAAAAACTGATAGAATCGGAAAGCGGCAATATAATACTGTATTTTCCATTGGAATCCGTAACGGCGCCGGCGCCGGAATTGCTCTTCACGCTTACTCCCTCCATCCCGAAACGGGCCGAGCGGTCGTATACCGTGCCGTGAACCCGCACCTGCCCGGTGGATACCAGGCGCAGCGAGATCAGTACTATCAATATGAATATCTTCTGTAAAAATTTGCTCATTTCCATCTCAATCTAAGACAGGATGAAAACATAAGCAAGCATAACTTAAATATTAACAATTTTCTATGTTTTAAATATACCGTGCCGGATTCTTTCAGTATATCCGTTACCGTTGGTATCCCGCACTTACGTTACCGGCGCGGGCTTATCATGATGATTTCGCACGGGAGAATTTAAATTGTAAAGAAGATAGGGCGATCCTTTTGCCGTTAGCCATCCTATCGTATATTTGGCAGGAAAATTGACCCAACGGACCCAAAAAAAATTTATAAACCAGGCTTATGTACGGAGCAAACCCACTAACCGACGCGCTGAGAAGAGGCAACCTGCCGGCGGCAAAAGAATTAATGGATCAGGGAGAGAAACTGCCAAAAGATCTTCAGACTTATGACAAAAAACAAATCTTTGATACCCTGATCAGGGCCAAAGCATTTGAACTGGTAAATACCCTGGTAAAAGACGGCTTCATAGAAACGGATATTTACGAATACGAGAAACTCGACGACTCCATCTTCCCCGGCTTATTCAGGTACCTGGGCACAGAGCCGGCCGACCTGGATTTCCTCACGGCTTTTGCCGGCAAACTGGACAATATCAATGATGCCGTTCAGGATAAAACATTATTGAGCGTTGCCTTCAACAACTCCGCTCCCATTGAGCATATCAGAATACTGGTAGACGCAGGCTGCAGCGTAAATTATAAAACCAATTACGAAGAAAATTACCTGTATAAGATCGTCCAGGAATATGCGATTAAAGAAGACACCGGCGTTGTGTACCTGGAATACCTCATCGGGGAAGGACTGGACCCCAATGCCGGCAATATTGTAAAAGAAACGCCGCTGCATCTTGCCATTGGCACCAATAAGCAAAAATATATTGAACTGCTGCTACAGCACGGCGCAGACCTGAACCAGCCGGGGAAAGACGGCGAAACCCCTTTCTACGCCGCTATTGTGCACCAGGTATGCAATGTGGAACGGTACGAAAAGCTGGCTGCCCATGCACCCGTTGATTTCGACATTGTCAACAAAAACGGGGAAACTGTTTTCTGCGGAGCCATGCGCATGCGCCGCGGGAACTCCGCAGCGGATGTAGCGCTTATAAAAGCATTGATCCGTGACGGAGCCGATATTTACCAGACCTCTCCCTATTATGCCAAAGAAAAAGCGGCCATCGACTGGTTAGCCGAACAACCAGCAGATATGCTGCAGGGAGTACTGGAAACCGGCGTAATAGAAATAGACCGCCGCGATGATGAAGGCAATACCCTGCTGCATAAAGTATGCGCCTACAACGTTAACTACGACCAGGAAGCGGCACGGCAACTTTACCGCAAGGTAAAAATGCTGATTGAACACGGCGCAGATGTAAATATCACCAACGATCAGGATCAGCTGCCCATAGACCTCGCCAGCACAGATAACCTCAAATCAAAAACTGTAGAGTTACTTTTAAAACATAAAGCGTAGTACCATGTCCATGTCTTTTATTATTGCCTGTGAAAGCGGCAAACGTAAGATAGCAGAAATTTTACTGGCCAATAACGAAGTTGATGTAGCCTATACCGACGAGAAAGGAAGAACCGCCCTGCATTACGCTGCGCACCACGGCTACCAGGACCTGGTGAAGTTGTTGCTGGATGCCGGCGCCGACCTGGACTACGAAGATCATAACGGCGAAACACCCTTTTATTTTTCCTGCCTGCAAAAACAAAAACAAACTGCTTTGTTCCTGCTGGAAAAAGGCGCACGCATCGATATCAACGATCTGCAGGGCAACAGCTTATTGCACCTCACGGCTAAAACCGGCCAGAAAGAACTGGTAGATAAACTGCTGGAAAAAGGCGTTGCAGTGGACCTGGAAAATAACCAGGCCGAAACCCCCTTGCTCATTGCCGCGGCCTGGCGTAATAAAGAAGTGGTGCAAACACTTATTGATCACGGCGCAGATGTAAACACCACGAACAAAGCCGGCGATAGCCCCCTTATCATAGCAGTGCGGGCTAAGAATCCTGCCATGACGGCCTGTCTCCTTGAAAACAATGCCAATGTAAATCATACCAATCACGCTGGAGAATCCGCCCTGCTGATTGCCTGCTATGATACCAACCGGGCCCTCACCAACCTCCTGGTGCAACACGGCGCCGATGTGCTGATCACGTCCAAAAACGGGCTTTCACCAGTATGGTACGCCTGCGCCAATAACCAGAAAGAGATCGTGAGCCTTTTCCTGGATAAAGGCATTGACGTTAATTTCAGCCAGCCGCTTTCCGCAGATACCGTCAGCATGAACAGCTACCTGGATTGGGTGGAAAGCGCTGCCAGTCTTTCTATGGAAAGCGCCTTCAATCTCAATCACACCTACAGCTACGGCGGGGAAAGCCTGCTGCATGTAGCCGCTAAAAACGGGCATCTCAGCATGGTGAAGCTGCTGCTGGAACGCGGAGCCAACGTTAATATCCAGGACGAGTCCGGGAATACCGCCCTGCATTACGCCGCATCTGCCGGTAAAAAGGATATTGTAAAATACCTGCTGGAGCAACAGGCAGATGTATCTATCGTTAATACCAAAGAGCAAAAGGCGATCGACTATGCCTCTATCAAAGGGTATAACGAAATTGCCGCCCTGTTGCTCAGTTACAATTCACCGCAGGCAAAAGCCGCGCCCAATACAGCGCCTCCTGCCGAAGCTTCCGCCGGGAAAAGCATGGCCGAAAAGAAACAAGCCCTGCTCGACCTGAAAGAGCTGCTGGACGCAGGCATCCTCTCCGCAGCGGAATTTGATGAAGAAAAAGCAAAGATCCTGAAAGGCTGATAGCTATTTCGTGATAATAAAATATACCGCCCCCGCAAGCTTAGCCCTGACGGGGGCGGCGCATTTTAAGCGGGCTCATAAAAAAAGCCTATCTTTAGCCCGTAATCATAAGGGGTTGTTGGGCAGCTATACTTATTCCTTGCACAGGACAGCAGGAAGACGATACATGCCGGGCGATAACCTCCCCATATCTCCGGAATGCTATGCGTAATGCTATCGTAAAAAGAACAGCTTTAAAAACATTGAAGATTTTTTCAATATCTGTGGCTGCTATCTTTCTTTTGCTTTTTTTACTTCCCATCCTTTTCCCGACCGCTATCTCCAATAAAATAAAGTCGTGGACCAATAACAGTATTACCGGTGACCTGAACTTCTCCCGTGCGCGGTTGTCGTTCTTTAACCACTTCCCTTCGCTGACGCTGACGCTTTATGATTTCAGCCTGAAAGGCGCCGCCCCTTTCCAGCAGGACACATTGATAGCGGCCAATGAAGTGGCCCTCGGAGTGAACCTGGCCAGCATTTTTTCCAGTACTATCAACATCGACGAAATTTACCTGACCCGCGGGAATGTACATGTACTGGTAGACGCAGCCGGGCACCCTAATTATAATGTATACAAATCCACCCCGGCTACGGCTTCCAGCCAGGCCGACAGCGGCAGCGCCTCGCTGAAAATTGCGCGTATACAGCTGGAGAACTGCAATATCATTTACGATGACCAGTCGCTGCCCATGTACATCCAGGCAAAAGATGTAAACTATACCGGTAAAGGCGACCTCAGTAAAGCGCAGTTCGACCTGCACTCACGGATACATATACACGCATTTGACCTTAGCTACGGAGGTACTTCATATATCCTCTCGAAACCACTGAACGGGGAGCTGATCACAAAGATCAATACCAACTCGCTCGATTTTATTTTTGAGAAGAATGACCTGAAGCTGAATGAGCTGCCGGTACGACTCAACGGTTCCTTCGGATTCCTGAAAAACGGCTACCGGATGGACTTCCGCCTAAGCTCGATGGAATCCGGTCTGCATGCTATTTTCAGCGCCCTCCCTGCGGAATATGTGGGTTGGCTGGATAAAACGGATATTCAGGGAACTGCAGATGTAAACGCCAGCCTGATCGGGCAATACATCGCGGAAACCAATACCATGCCCGATGTAACTTTTAATATGAAGGTAAGGGACGGCATCATTACCAATGCCAAAGCCCCCGCTCCTGTTAAAAACCTCTTTCTCAATTTCCAGTCGAAGCTGCCACAACTGAACCTGGATAGCCTCTATATCAATGTGGACTCCATCTTCTTTAATATTGATAAAGATTATTTCAGCTCCGTGATCCGTGTACAGGGACTTTCCACGCCGGATATCCATGTAAAACTGAATACCGACATCGACCTGGAAAAATGGAACAAGGCCACCGGCGGCGAGGCTTACGAAATGAAAGGCCGGTTGCAGGCGCATCTGCAGGCGGATGGCAGGTACGCCAAAGGCGTTGTATACCGTGGCCTGCGGAAACAGGCGGATACCGTGATCAGCAGCATCCCGGCATTTAAACTGACCGCCGCCCTGCGGGATGGCTACTTTAAATTTGCCTCCATGCCCCAGGCGCTTCATAACATCCGCTTTAATATAGACGCCGGTTGCCCGGATAACGATTACGCACATACGCAGCTGAATATAACAGACATCAATGCAGATATGCTGAGTAACTATATCAGGGGCTTTTTCCGGCTTCAGAATGCCCAGGCGCCTGTGGTAGATGCGCAACTCGTCTCTACCCTGCATCTCGGGGATATCAGACAGTTCTATAAAATGGACAGCCTGGATGTAACCGGCGACCTCGGTGTGGATATCACTACCAAAGGCAGCTATGTGCCCGCCAAAAGGCTGTTTCCCGTTACTACCGCCAAACTGAAAATGGATAACGGTACCGTACAAACGAAATACTACCCCCAACCTATACAGAAAATAAATGTAGACGCCGTTGTTACCAATACTACCGGTACCATGCGCTCACTGCAGGTAGATCTGAAGCCCGTGGCTTTTGAGTTTGAAGGACAACCCTTCATCCTGAAAGCAGATCTTTCCAACTTTGATGATCTCCGCTATAATATTACTTCCAACGGTACCATCGACCTGGGCAGGATATATAAAGTGTTCGCCATACAGGGATACGGCATGCAGGGCTTTATCAAAACAAACCTCGCGCTGCGCGGCGCCCAAAGCGATGCCACCGCCGGCAGGTACAATAAGCTCAACAACAAAGGCTCGTTAATAGTAAGAGACGTTGTGCTGACAGCGGAACAATTCCCGCTGCCGTTTCATATCAAAAACGGCGTGTTCCGTTTCGACCAGGACAAAATGTGGTTCGACCAGTTCAATGCCAGCTATGGCAAATCTATCATTGTACTAAACGGATTTCTCAGCAACGTGATTGGTTATGCTACGCTGAAAGATCAGCCCCTGCAAGGTACATTTGACCTGAAAAGCAACTATATCCTGGTGGATGAGCTGATGGTAAACGGCGACGCAAAAACCAGCAGCGCGCAATCCACCGCAGTGCCTTCCGGTGTTGTAATGGTGCCCGGTAACCTGTCGCTGGCGCTGAATGCGGCGGTAAATAAAATAAGCTTCCAGGGCATTGCCATCGACAGCTTCCACGGGCAGTTACATATAGACAGCAGCAAAGTGCGCCTGAATCAAACCGGCTTTTCCATCATAGGCGCACCGGTAGCCATGGAAGCTACGTATGCCAGTATTGATCCGCGGAAAGCAACGTTCGATTATCACATCAGCGCGAAAGAATTTGATATCAAACGCGCATACAACGAAATAAAGATCTTCCACGACATCGCTTCCTCCGCGGCCAGCGCCAGCGGCATTGTAGGGCTCGATTACCGGCTGAGCGGCAAACTGGATGCAAACATGCATCCCGTATATCCTTCGCTGAAAGGAGAAGGCGTATTGTCTGTAAAGAAAATAAAGATGAAAGGCTTTAAACTGTTCAATGCCGTAAGCAGCTCTACCGGTAAGGACGGTATGAAAGACCCCGATCTTTCTAAAATAGATATCAGGTCGGACATCAAAAATAATATCATCACCATTGCCAGGACAAAAATGCGCGTAGCCGGCTTCCGGCCCCGTTTTGAAGGCCAGGTAAGTCTTGATGGCAAACTAAACCTGAAAGGCCGCCTGGGATTGCCACCGTTTGGCATATTTGGTATACCCTTCAACGTTACCGGCACACAAAGCAATCCCAAAGTACAACTGCGGAAAGGCAGCGAAAAAGATAACCTGGATGAAACAGCGGATCCGGATGAGACGGGGAACTGAGAAGGATGATCCTGTTATGAGCGCAAACTTCTAACAGGATCTGTCAGTGCAGCCCGGATAGCCTGGAAGCTCACCGTAAGCAAAGCGATCACCACTGCCATCAAAGCAGCCAGGCCAAATACCTGCCAGCCAATGTTGATGCGGTAAGCAAAATCCTGCAGCCAGCGATGCATCACCCACCAGCCCGCCGGGAAAGCAAACAGGATAGAGATCATCACCAGTTTCAGGAAATCCCTGGACAACAGGTTCACGATATTGGTAGCAGTAGCGCCTAATACTTTGCGGATGCCTATTTCGCGGGTACGTTGCTCCGCGGCATAAGCAGCCAGCCCGAACAATCCCAGGCAGGCAATAAAGATCGCCAGCACGGAGAAAGACAGGGAAATTTTACCCATCCTGTTTTCCGACTTATACAAAGCGTTGAAATCATCGTCCATAAAGGAATAACTGAAAGGCTGGTTAGGTATCGTTGCTTTCCATTTTTCCTCCATCTGCGCAACCAGCTGCGGGATATTATTGCCATGAACGCGGAAAGCCATACTGCCCCTGTTTTCCCGTAAAAACAGCGCCAGCGGCGTAACCTGTTCACGCAGGGAATTGAAATTAAAATCCTTTACCACGCCAATGATGTGGTAAGCATCCATTTCCTTGCTCTGCATACCCTCACGGAATTCGTATATCTTCTGGTTAAGCGGATCTTTAAGCCCCATTAACCGTGCAGCTGCTTCGTTGATCACTACCGCCTGCGAATCCGTAGCAAAGTTCTTCGAAAAGTTGCGGCCCTTCACCACTTCCATCCCCAATACAGGGATATACTGATCATCGACCGACCAGGTTTGCATGGAGATAGCGTTCTCCTTGTCCGGAACGGGTTCCAGGAATAAAGGATTATCATTCCGGAGAGTGGAAGTAGGCAGATAGGAAGTCATGGTGGCTCCCTCCACCCCGTTCATAGCCAGCAGCTCCTGTTTAAAGGCGCGGGCATGACTGCCCAGCGGCTGGGTATTTTGCATGATCAGTACCTGGCTCCTGTTGAACCCAAGTTGTTTATTACGGATAAAATTCAGCTGCTTGTAGATGACCATGGTTCCCACAATCAGGAAGATGGAAATACTGAACTGGAATACCACCAGGGAATTGCGCAACAGTCCTGTCCGGAAGCCATTGGCAATGGTGCCTTTTAACACCAGCACCGGCTTGAAAGCCGACAGGAAAAAGGCGGGGTAACTGCCTGCCAGCAATCCTACCAAAACGGCAATCCCCAGCGAGGCGGGCGCCAGCCAGGGCGCGGAAGATAACCCGATAGTCATTTCCTTACCTGCCAGCCCATTGAAATAAGGCAGCAGCAACCAGGCAATACCAAACGCCAGGATCATGGCGATAAAGCTGATCAGCATCGACTCTGTGATAAATTGCACGATCAGTTGCGGGCGTACAGAGCCCAGCACTTTCCTGATCCCTACTTCTTTTGCACGGTTCGCAGAACGGGCGGTAGAAAGGTTCATGAAATTAACACAGGCAATGAGCAGGATGAACATGGCAATGGCCGAAAAGATATATACGTACTGGATAGCACTATTTGCGCTCAGCTCATATCCTTTGTTGCTGTGAAGATGAATATCCGTAAGCGGCATAAGGCTGTATCGGATATAGTTTCCTGTTTTAAGGAAATCTTCCATAGATGTGTTCATAGCCGATCCTATCTGTGGAGCGATATATTTATCGATCACCTGTTCCAGCTTCGCCTGTGTTTTCCGTGGATCCGTTCCCTCCCTCAGTACGATATAGGTATTGAAATTATTACTCAGCCAGTTGGGTTCACGGCTTTCTTCCGAGCCTGCCAGGGAAGCAAAGAAATCGAACTGCAGGTGCGATTGTCCCGGCAATGCTTTCATTACACCGGTTACCTGGTAGTTGATGCTGTCGTTGATAAGCAGGTTACGTCCTACTACATCCGTGCTGTTGAAATATTTGCGGGCAGTATTCTCGGTGATCACTACTGTATTGGGTTGTTTCAACGCGGTGGCGGGATCTCCGGCAATCAGCGGAAAGCTGAATACATTGAACAGGGTGGAATCCGTATAGATCACCTTTTCTTCCTTAATATTACGGTCGTTGAGACGTACCAGGAAACCGCCATAGTCGCGGAAACGGACAGCCTGTTCCACTTCAGGAAGGTCTTGTTTGAGCGCAGCAGCCATGGGTGCTGTAGCAGTGGCAACATCGTAACGGGTGCCACCGAATTTAATGTCGGCATCCACCCGGTAAATACGGTCTGCTTTCCTGTTGAACCGGTCGAAGCTCATTTCATCCAATACATAGATCGTGATGAGCAGGCACGTAGCCAGGCCAATGGCCAGCCCTAAAATATTAATAGCAGAAAACTCTTTGTTTTTCCAAAGATTACGGAAGGCAACCCTGAAATAACTTCTGAACATAAAAAAATTTTACCGGTTACAAAGTGGACAAAGCTCAACCAAAGAAAGCGCCAATTCTCCAAATTATTAATAACCAGTAAGATACAGCTATTGCGACAAGCCAAAATGTTCACTTCCGGACAGTAGCTGTTCAATTATAATCGTTGTTAATTTTCTTTAAAGATGCGGGCCAGTTCCTCCTGCAGGCGATCTTCCCGGAGATTCTTTGCGATGATCTTACCATCGGGATCGATGAGAAAATTAGTGGGAATGGAACGGATACCGTATTGCTGTGCCACTGCGTTATCCCATCCTTTCAGGTCGGAAACCTGTGGCCATGTAAGCTGGTCGGTTTCTATTGCCTTCAGCCAGGCGTTCTTCTGGCCCGGCATATCGAGCGATACGCCCAACACAGTAAACCCTTTCTCTTTGTACTTGTTGTAGGCTTTCAGTACGTTGGGGTTTTCCGCCCGGCATGGAGCGCACCAGCTGGCCCAGAAATCAAGCAGCACATAATTGCCCCGGAATGAAGAAAGTTTCACGGCTTTACCATCGGGTGCATACTGTGTAAAATCGGGCGCCGGTTTACCTGTTTCCGTGTTGACGAGTGCGCTGAGCATTACGGGGATACGCTTTCCGAGCGGAGTGTTTTTTAAACCCGGCGCAAGATGTTCATACGCCTGGGCTGCCCCTGCAGCCATGCCTGGTTGTGCGGCTATGTGCGCAAGACTGATCACACTCAGATAAGACGAAGGATGTTTCCTGGCAAACTCCAGGTGAACCCCGTACGATTCTTTCATGAGCTTACTCTCACGTTCCACCAGGGAGTCAAATATCTTCTTGTCTTTCTTCTGTTCTTCAGACAGCGATTCGTATTCTTTCCGCAAGGCAAGAAATTTTTCATCGTTCTCTTTTAACATCGCGCGGAGCTCCGCCTGCTGGTCATTTACCGGTGATCCTTTCACAACAATGTTCTTCAGCGAATCCGCAGATATTACTTTAAAGGCAGCCGGTTCCAGGTACAATCTTACATAATCCATTTGTTCACCCGGGGCCAGGCGCTGTACGTAAGGGTTTTTATGAAGATACAAAGCTCCCATAACAGGGTATTCCAGCGTTCCCTTAAATATAAAATGCCCCGCTTCCACTATAGCAGAATCAGTTTTCTGCTGATCTCCCGCCGGGTAAACAAGATAAATTTTATCGCCATTGTGCAGGGCGCCGGCTTTTCCATCCAGTTCAAAGTGGTGCTGGGCCATGATGGGCAAAGAATACAAACAGGTAAACAGTACGAATAAGGTGCGCATGGAATTTTAGTTAATTACGTTTATAGATGACTGTTAGTTATTTATTACCGGCTATGGTCCCGGAGGATCTGGCGGATGCAGGCCATATGATGATCGTCGTGTTCTGCCACAAAATAGGCCAGGTCAATGATCCGCATAGGTGTTTTCAGGCGTGGGTGCAGGGCCGATTGTTCCAGATGGGCATCTTCCAGGTTCCAGAGCCTGTTCGCCAGCTGCTGCCGTTGCGCCCTGAACTGTTGCAGCAGCTGGCTGGTGGGCGTTTCATTATGATTGGCCTCGTGGGTCCGGCGGTTGGTAAGATCTGCCACTCTCAGTTCAGTAGCGCCATTGATCAGATCTTCCAGTCGGCCCAGCCACAGTGGTTCCATATCCGACAGATGCCCGGCTTCTTCCTTAATGCTCCATTTTCCACCGGGTTTTATCACCAACAGGTCTGCTGGTATAAGGGCGATGATCTCTTCTATCCGCGCGGGTGTTCCGCTGAGCCGTTCAATGATTGTTGGCAAAGTGCCATTATCTTCAATAACGGGAAATGTTCTGTTGAACCATTCAGTCCTTTTCATTGCAATCTTATTTCTTCCAATAAAAATAACGATAATAAAAGAAAGGAAGTGCTAATAAGTTTCGTCTGTATATGCTGCCGTGGGATGAAATTCCTTTTCACTTTTAGCAATGACGATAGTAGCTACCCCATTGCCAATGATATTGGTAATGGCGCGGGCCTCGCTCATAAATTTATCTACCCCCAGTAAAAAGGCAAGTCCTTCTACCGGGATCTTGTGAACGGCGGTTAACGTAGACGCCAGTACGATAAAACCGCTGCCTGTAACTCCTGCCGCGCCTTTTGACGTAATCATCAGTATCCCGATGATGGTGAGGATCTCACCGATGCTGAGGTGTACATCATATAGCTGCGCAATAAAAATAACGGACATCGATAAATAAATAGAAGTCCCGT
Organism: Chitinophaga sp.; assembly: GCF_036569185.1. GTDB lineage: Bacteria > Bacteroidota > Bacteroidia > Chitinophagales > Chitinophagaceae > Chitinophaga. The sequence continues at coordinate 767 of NZ_DATCRD010000273.1, read as the reverse complement.
CCAGGTTAAAGGAATAACCTGTTGGAATCACCAATCCTACTACGGATTTGCTGCAACCCATTTTTTCCAGTTTCACCATAATGGAAGGCAGGGCGGATTCCGAAGAAGAAGTTCCCAATACCAGTAACAATTCTTCCCTGATATACCGGAGAAACCTCACGATGCTCATTTTATAATACTTCAGGATGCTGCCCAGTACCAGGAAAACGAAGATGGCCATGGTCAGGTACACGGTTCCCATTAATTTAGCCAGTGGCACCAGCGTATGCAAACCAAACTTGCCAACAGTATAGGCCATTCCTCCGAAAGCTCCCAGCGGAGCGAGGTACATGACATACTTCAATGCCTTGAAAACGATTTTTGACAGCTGGCCTAACCACCTGATCACCACTACGCGGTGATTTGAGTAATTCAGCAGCACACCAATAATAATGGCGGCCACCAGTACCTGGAGAGTAAGATTATTCATGAAGAAAGAGATCCAGTCGAACTCCTTTGCCGCACCGGAAGTATATTTGGAGGCGTTCTCTATCTGAAGCGACGACTTATCAATTTTTCCCGGCCGGATCAGCAAGGCCATCAGCACGCCGGCAGCCAGTGAAACGGTAGACACCACCTCAAAATAAAGAAGGGATTTAACACCGATACGTCCTACTTTTTTCAGATCATCCATCCCGCTGATCCCCAAAACGATGGTCAGGAAGATGATGGGTGCAATGAACAACTTGATAATATCAATGAAGGTTTTCCCTATGATTTCCATCTTC
>NZ_DATCRD010000272.1:0-14473 GCF_036569185.1 Chitinophaga sp. | reverse complement strand
AATAAAGTGCCTTCGTGGCAGCATACCGGTAACAGCGAGGGTTGCAGGTCCAGTACTTCTTCCTTAAAAGTATTTTCAAAGGGATACTGGTGCAGGAGCTGTACATCTGACTTTTCAGCGGTAGCGCTGTAGTCGATGGAGATCTGGCTGATCACCGGCGTCCAGGGCTCATTGGGGATGATGGCCGACAGCGTGTTGGTGTCTACCACGGATACCTGGATGTCTTCCAATTTTTCCTTGATGTCTTTTGCCAGTTCGGTAAGTCCTTCGAAGCCCTGGAAGAAGCCGTGGCGTTCGGGAAAATCCGGTTCATTAGGACCGCGGGAAATATAGCGGATGGTGAGCGCTTCCGCAGGCGTGGGTGTCCAGGCCCATGGAGGCGACATGCTATCCGGTGGAATCCGGCCATCCAGGCCGCTGGGGCCCTGGATATATTTATTGAGGCTTAGCGCATCTGCATAAGTATCCTGCACCAGTTGTTTCAGCTCTTTCAGGTTAAATACTACCGGCGAGCCTACTGAGTTATAATAGGCAGCGGTATCAATCCTGTTCTTCGGATCTTTGGGATCATCCAGCAGGCGGTTAAAGGCGGTCATTTGCCGGGCCAGCACAAAGGCATAGTCTTTATGCATGAAGTCCTGGCGGGCCAATGTTATTTTAGCGAAATAGTTGCGGGTATCGGCGTTATAGCAGGTTACCTTTTCATCGGTAAGACTGAACTTGTCTTTATACGCAGGTGCTGTTGGCGGCTCAAATGCGATGGCGTAATCGTATATTTTTCCCGGGTCGCAGGGCACATCTTCGATCTTATTGAACAGTAATTCATCGGCAGTATTTTCTTTAAACCAGGCGCCATCCTGCAATACATATTTATTGATCTTGAAATCAGATTCTGCCAGTCCGCCCTGCACATAGCCTGCATAATACGCTTCAAAGCTGGCCGGTTTATCTTTCCAGTTCATATTCACATACACCTTATCCCACTTCTTTCCAAAGATCTCTGAAGAGCCGATATAGAAGCTGGGGCCTTTCGTAGTAGTAGAAAATTCTTTCTTCCCTTTCAGTATTTCAAAGTCGATCAGCGCAGGCCGGGTACCGAAGGGATAAACAGGCGCATTCACATCCTGTACGGTTTCGTCGTTTTGTACGATCACATTTTTAACGCCGCAAACATCGACTTTCACGCCCACATCCCGGATGCGGAAGTCGCGCAGGAAATGATACAATGCAATAGCCGTTACCGTATTCTGTGGCTGACGTTCCAGGGGGCACTGGCCACAGTCGCCCCCGGCTTTATTAATGAGAATATCATCGAGACCCAGTTTCACCTGCTGGTCTACTTCCACGCGCAGCACCGGCTGCGTGGTATTATAGTTACCGCTCAATACTTTCTTATCGTAAAAAGTTACCGCGGGCACTTCCGGCGGCAGCTCTGCTTTCAGGGTTAATTTATATCCACCGGTTACAGGAGCAATGGTGATATCTGCCAGTTGAGGCGGGGCTATCCAGTTTTCTTCCCCGCTGAAAAACAGCTGTAGCACACGGCGTGGCGGGAACAATGCTTTTACCGCAGGCGGCAACGCATTGATGCTTGCCAAAGGGGTATCGGGGTTAACGCCATCATCTGTTAGTACCGCATGCGTACCATCGGCAGCGTATTTCACATCGGTCAGCGCGGCCCGCAGCACGTTGATGGTAGCGGAGCTCACGCCCATTTCTTCCGCCTGTGTTACCAGGTCGTCCGACAGGTAAGTGTATTTATTTTTCAGGATAATTTTCAGTGCATCGAAATAGTCGCTGTCGTACAGCAACACATTGTTATCATCACAGTTTGCTGCGATCACACAATCAATATCCACTGTAACCGTGCGTTTACCTTCCTGCAGCAGCAGTACCGGTGAAGCCAGGATAAACCCGAGGCGGGCATAGGGATGTTGCGTGGGCTGTGTTTTACCCGGCGCTATAAATTTGCTGTAACGGGAACCGGCGGTAAACCAGTTCTTTGGCATATTTTCCTGGAAGGGCTTATCTACCCCATCCGCCATATTGGCTTTGGTGGCGATATACAGTCCTTCAATAAAATTCTTTTTATAACAAAGCTGACCACCGTCTGACAGCGTTCTTTTAAACGCTGTTGCAGGGTTTACATACAGGGTAAGTAAACTGGAGATGGCCGCATTATCTACCACAATCTCATCTTCCAGCTGAAAAATGACGTCGGTTTTATTGTTGTCTTTTCCATCGCGGAGGGCGGTACCTTTCGGGAGCAGGTATTGCTGAAAGGGTTGCTGCACTTCAAATACCACGTGTGCTTTATCTGGTGTAAGTGGTTTAGGCACCAGTTTTAATACCTGTTGAAAGAAGAAATCAAGATGTTTTTGTGTAAAGCCATTCAGTTGTTGCTGTACATGGCTGAACAGGTACAGGAATGCAAAGAGCAGACCCAGGTGGGGCGTATGATTCTTTTTATAGGCTTCATTCAGTGGTTGCAGGCTTTCTGCTATATTATCCGGCGACAGTGCGGCAATAGCGGCAATGGCATCCAGGAAGGGCTGGAATACAGACTGGTAGGCCTGTAACAACAGTAATGCCTTTTCGCGGGCCGTAGCGGCAAACTGAAAACTTTCATTCCATTCCAGGTAGGCGAACAGTGGATCGATGCCCCAGATCTCCTGGTTTTTAATTTTTGAAAGATCGAGAGAAGGGATGCAGAACCATTTCACGGCGCCGTTGGTAAACCGGATGAACTGTGATATGGGCGTGCGGAGTTTTTGCTGGATGATGGCTTCTATGCTGCGTTCCATGGCCAGGCCGGTTCCATGAAATGCTTCCTGCCATTGCGCAATGGGAACGATCACGTCATCAAATAAAAAGCTGACCAGGAGTTGCAGCGTATCTTTTGTAGGGCGTTCATACACCTGTTGCACATAGCCTTCAAATTTACCTGTCAGCCCACTGGTATCTGTTTTAGCCAGCTGTGCGAGCAGGAAAGGGAGGCTATTACGGAAGAAGGGCTGCCAGTCGTTGATCAGGTAAGCATCTTTGTATTGATAATAATTGATCTGCGGCGCCATTTGTACAAAGTAATGGAGCAGGTCCGCGAGCTTTCTCCCGTCTATCGGTGCAGCGGCAGCATCCAGGGCCGGTAGTAGCCGGTTCCGCTGACTGATGCCTGGTTCATATTGAAAAGGATGTACGATCATGATTTAACTGATTAATTGATGACCCTTTTGGTGATGCGCCTTTCAGGGTTTTTGCGCTGCTTCCAGCAAATAGAAATCATACACATAATTGTACCTTGAATTAGTACTTGCAATCGTATAGTCGACAGAGATAGTGAACCTTCCTTCAATGAGGTCGGGGCTATCCATGGGCACTACTGCTATTTCCTCTACTTTGATGCGGGGCTCATAAAAGAGGATGGCATTTTCCACCAGGTCGCGCAGGAAGCCGATCATGGTAGCATTGAGCGGTTCAAAAATATAGTCCTGCAGATCGCATCCGTAGCGGGGCTGCATTACTCTTTCTCCCAAACTGGTAGATAGCAGGATATCGAGGCTTTCTTTGATATCTGCTTCATTGCTTACCAGTTCCACTGCGCCGCTTTGCAGATCAAATGTTGGCGGGAATTTCCAGCCGGTGCCGAGGAATGAACGGGGATCGTTTTGTAACATGTGTATTGATTTTTATCCGCCAATAATTACTGTAGGGGCTCCCATCACAATTACGCCGCCGTGTGCGGTAAGGTCGCCCATCCTTGCGGCGGGCCGCCCTCCTATCATTACGGTGGCAGATCCTTTCACGATTGTATCCGGAGGACCTACGCAGGTGCAGATATCGCCGGCTACTGCTGCCGGGATACCGGCAATCATCACCGTTGGTACGCCTGGCCCAACTACCGGGCCGCCTACATGCGGTACCGGCCCTGAGAACAAGGGACAGGTGTGAAAATCGCTGATGCGTGCTGCTGGAGGCATGAGATTAACAATTTAGGTGACCGGCAATCGTTGTTCGTTTTGGGGTTTTGCCGGTTAATTTATTTTTACCAATGAACCTGTTACTTCTGTGATACCCTGTGAAGATAATTTCGCCATAGCGCCTTTCAGCTCCACGGCGCCATCCGCCGCGGCGGATATGCTGGCGCCTCCAATGGAAAGCGCTGCGCCGGCCGACAGCACCAGGTTTACACCCGCCTTTAGCTCCACGTTCATAGGGCTTTCCAGTTTGATGCCGGAAGTATCCATGGTGATGGTATTGCTGTTCTGGTCTTTCAGTTTGATACTGGTACTTGCTTCATCTATTGTGATACTGTTTCCTGCCGGGGTATCTATCGTAATTGTTTTCGTATTGTCGTTGAAGTGAATGCGCATACCGCTTCTTGTCACAAATCCTTTTTCATCATTATCGTCTTTCGCGGTGATGGGCGCCGGTTTCGCGCTGCTGTTGAGCATTCCCAGTACAATGGCATCGCGTGGGTCGTCGTTGATAAAACCCACAATCACTTCATCATCAATTTCAGGGCGGAAGAAAGCGCCGCGGTTATTACCTGCGTCCAGGCTGGCCACTCTTACCCAAATGCCGCGGGCGGCATTGTCTATTACCGGTATCTTCACCAGGATGCGGTGCTCTCCATCAGGATCATTCTGCAGCTGTACCACCTTACCTACCTGGAGGCCGTGGATAGCAGGCAGCATTCCTGCCGCCGGGATATCGGAAATATCTTTATAGGCTTCTGCCAGCCAGTCGGGTTCCAGGCCGAACTGTATATGCGTATCCCAGGTACCATGTGCTATTTCATGGCGTACGCCGGTTACAAAAGCATTGCCGTTGTAACGGTTGCCGATGCCTTGTAGGGTCACCATATCGCCGGGGGTTACGCCGGAAAAGCCGAGGAATTTTGCCCTGCCGCGGATCTTTGCCAGCCTGCTTTTGAGCATGGCGGCATTGGTGAGCTGCTGCAGTTCTTCCGCTGCACGGCGGCCGCTGTGCGCCAGTTCATACTGTGGAAGCCCGATCACGCCGGCAAGGGTACTACCTGAAACGTTGCCCTGTTCCGTATAATCAGCAGAAGAGGTTTCTGCTTCATACAGCTGTTGCCCGGTGTAGTCCCATGCGCTGGCATGCACGGAGCTCCACTGATAGCGGGCATCCATTTCTGCTTCCAGTTCCATGAGGGAGCTGCCGTAGGTAAGCTGCAATACTGCCGATGCCGTGGTGTTGGGTTTCTTTACCTTCACCTTTCCCTGGTCGGCGATCACCAGTTTGCCATTGGCTTCTGCGCGGAGCAGGAGGAAATCCCAGTCGGTGCTATGGTGTTGTACCAGTTCCTTATGCTGCACCGTGGTGGCTTCCACATCTGCGCCCAGGCCGCTGTAGCGCCTGATGAGCTGTTCTATCACCTCGCTGTCTTTCACTTTTTCATAGTAGCGGCTATGCCTGCCGATGGCCATTTTCACGGTTTCATCGCGGCATTCCACGGTGAGCACGGGGTTGCCATCCTGGCGGAATTTGATGCCCTGGTGCACAATAACGCCTTTGAACAGCGCTTTGTTGGAGCCATCGCGCCCTACTTTGATAGTGAGTTTGGTACCGGGCAGCAGATCGTTGGTATTGCTGATGGCAAAATTCTGATCGGCAGCGGCGCCATCGCGTAATACGATCTTTGCCATCGGGATCTTATTCACCACCTGTGTAAGTGTGAGCGACAGCACCTCGTACACGGGATTCAGCGGTTGGGTACCGTTCAACAGGATGTTGTAACTCGCTACATCGTGTGCAGAAGTATTGGGTATTCCTGTTTCGTTCATGATACTTCGCTTTTATCGAATGGAGGGAAATAGATCTCTTTACCAACCGGTACTCTTTTGAATGAGGTAAGATTATTCTGCCGGGCTACCTGCAACATATATTTGGGGTCCTGGTAGATCTTAAAACTAAAAAGATCGAGCCGGTCGCCCTGCTTAAACACACGGTGATGGGTAAGGTCCGGCGAGGCTTTGCTTTGCTCCCTTTCATTGGCATCCCTTGCACGGTAGTTGAGAAAGGTAGCGCTCACCTTTACGCGGAGCGGGCTTCCATCGGCGTTGAACAGTACATAGTTTAAGTCCAGGTTAGACATTACGCAGGGAAAAGCCACCTGTTTGCCCCAGAATACTTTCAGAAAACGCGGGCGGTGTGTTTCACCATCCATGTAGTAAACGGTATCCAGCAACAGTTTTACCTGCGCCTGCACATCCATGCCGGGGTAACCGTATCCTTCTATGGTATTGGTGCCGTCGAGCACGAAGTCGAGCTTCAGTTCTTCCGGGATGGTAGAAATAAAGCGTGCTTCTGTTTTCTGGCTGCCTGGTTCGCGGCGTATGTCGTAGTCTACTTTCAGCGACCGGGTATAAGTTTCCGCATTTACCGGGATGGTAAATTTGTGTTTGTTATCCAGTTGCTGCTGCAGCCTGTCGGCATACGTGAGGATGTAGATCTTTTCCACTTTTGCGTCTGTCATCTTTCATTTTTTTCTTTCAGTGCCTGTAATACTTTTTCCACGCACAATGCGATCATGGCTTCTGTTGCCTGGCCGTTGCCATCGCCGGCTGTTGAATTGCCGCCTGCAGCGCCACCGGGAGCGTTTTCCGGCGCCACTTCAGCTTTGATGATCAGTTCACGGATTTCTATGGGCATAACTCAGCTGTTTTTAAATTCAAACCGGTTGTAGTTCAGTTCCAGTGTTTCTATCAGCACTTCGCTGCGTTCCGCGTGCAGCTCCGCCAGTTTCCAGCTGCGTGGCCATACCCAGGCGAGGTTCCAGTACATGAGGATGTTGTGGTCCTCATCCAGCAGCGCCACCTTCACCAGTTTGAGCGGAACGATCTGCTGGTCTTCCAGTGCACGGCGGCACCAGGCCGACAGCGAGGAATCGTCCGGGCGGAGCAATCCTCTTTTCAGGATCAGCGGCGAGTAGGTACGCCGCACGGGAAGGTTATGCTCAAACCTGTTTTCGCCTCCTTCCTTCAGCGGTTCCGTACCAATGGTGGCTTCCAGACCAGTAACGCTCTGGAAGCGGATATCAAGATCGGAGCCCGCATCTTTGCCACCGCTGCTTTTGGGCAATCCAAAAAAAGTGACGGAGAAGTGGAAGCCTACGGCCTGCCAGAAGTTATCGGGTTTTATTACCGGTTGTGCCATATCAATCAACGTTCATGATCTCCAGTCCTTCGTGCACCAGTTCCATTGTTTCAATGGCTACTTCATTGGCGTCTGCTTTCAGATCAGTGGAAGTTATTTTGGAAGGCCATGCGTTCAGCACTTTCCAGGTGATCACCGGCTCATGGCTTTCATTGAGCAGTTTGATGGTTACATCGCGGCGGTATTTGCTGCCTGCTTTGTTGCCTTCCTGGAAGTAGTACGTTTCGCGCCAGGCTTTGTAGAAATCGTAATCGCCTTCAAATGTGCCACGTTTCAGTGAGATGTTGGCGTATTTGGTAAGACCAGGCTGTTTGCTTTTATTATATTTCTTGCTGTTACCTTCCCGGTATTCGATCACTTCTGTTTCAAAGTCGAGGCCGGAAACTTCTGTGAATCCGAGTCTTACGTCTTTCCCCCATTCTACCAGGAAATGAAATTTTGGTAACGGGTATGTTCCTTTTGCGGGCATATCTTTAAGTTTAAAAAGATGATAAAAATCTGGTTACTGTTACTTGCATGCTTTGGCGTCCTGGGCCTGTTTAATGGCTTTGGTAAGACTATCCGTACATGCCTGCAGGCGGTTGGCTTCCTGGCTTACCTTGTCGTATTCCGGTTTGATGGCTGCCAGCCGGGTATCCGCGTTGCTGAGGTGCTTTTCAGTGAGCGTATAGTAATGATCATTTTTAAGCGGGAATACGGGGCATACCAGTTTATCGGTGCAGCATATTTCCATGCTGTCATCTTCCCCGGGTTTGATACCGCCGTTGCCGCCATTCCCGTTACCTGTTGGATTAAAGATGCAGCCGATGCCGGCGATAGCCGCCTTGATGCCGTAGTCTTTTTCGCAAATGGTTTCATCCAGTATGGTAGCGGCTTTCAGGGCAATCACGATGTTGTTGAAAATATCGTTGCCGATGGCGATCACGTCCTGGAGTTTCTTGCCATAGTCCACCCAGGCGTCGGTGATACCGCCTTTCTTCAGCACCTGGTCGTTGGAGCAGTCGATAGCCTTGGTGATATTGTTGTAGCAGGCGGCCACTTCATCCACTTTTGTATATAACTCTTTGGTCATACAGAAGAACACTTCGATGGCTTTTACAGAATAGCCGGTGCTTTTGCAGAGTTTCTCCAGTATGTCCAGTACTACTTTCACCTTGCTGGTAATGGCATCTGCTTTTTCTGCGCTTTTCTGCACGTTATCAAAATAAAGTTTTACTTTATTGCGCCAGTCGAGCGCACGGGCCAGCTCTTCTTTTTTCTTGGCGGCTTCCGCGGCTTTTTGCTGGTACAGGCTGCCTTTGGCTTTTAGCTCTTTTTTCCAGTCGTCCACACAACCGCACTCCGTTTCATTGCCACCGGGTATGGTAGCGCAGCAGGAGTCGTCGCTTTCTACAAAGGGTTCATATACTTTATTGCAATTCATAGTGAATATTTTTTTGAGATCAGGAATATTTATTTACTGCCGATGGGATGTCAGTCATCGCAATGCCCGCCGTTGCCGTTGCTGTTGCAATAGTTGCCCTGTGCCTGTTCGCAGATAGATTTGATAGTAGGAAGATCACCGCAGGGCAGGGTGCAAAGGAACTCGCGGATGTCTTCAATTCCCTGTGTTTGCGTTCTGGCCGACCATAGTGTTTCGCGGATGGTGACTTTCTGGATCTTTGCATCTCCCAGTTCACCGTAGGTTTTCTTCTGATCGTCCTCTCCTGCTTTGATGTTCTGCAATACATCATCGCGGAACGCTTTAATGGCGTCTGCGAGGTCTTTATGCAAGGCTATCACGTTATCAAGACTGGTGAACGATTGTATGCCGGAAACGTCTCCTATGGCGCAGTGCAGCTTATTGATACTTACGGTTTCGCCATCTCCGCAGCCGCCTTCGGAGGCGTACATTTCCTGGGAGCCGTCTACGATATTATCGAAGCAGGTTTTGAAATCCTTGCTGCCGGCTTTCAGTTTGCCCAGGGCAGCGCGTTGCGCTTTGTTGCAGTTATCTTCCGCTTTGTTATTCAGCTTATGGGCTGCTTCGCTCAGCAGGGCGAATTTCTGCTTTGCATCCTGGATATTTTTGGCAACAATGGCAAGCGCCGCGGCGATAGCTTTATTCACGTCGCTGGCTTTGCTGAGCTTATCTTTTATCAGCTCGGCATCTTTCTGTGCGGGCAAAGTGGCGCAAAGATCGATGGAGCGGTAGAAGCGCCAGGTTTCCTCGGCTTTGATAAAGAAGCATTGTTTGTATTTGTACACCGGTTTATAGCCTTTGTACTCTCCTTCCCGCATACGCAATACATTCAGCGAATCTGTAAAGGCGCTGCAGATCCCGCGTTTGTTGTTATCGATGTATTGCTGGGTTTTATTGGTAGAATCACCACAGCCGTTGCTGGCTGAAGATTGAGTGGGGTTCATTGTGTTCATACAGTATTCAGTTTATTTGGTCTGAATGTAAAAGGATTAAGATTCCTGCAGCATTTTGTGGCTGAAGCGCAGGATGATGAATTCAGCAGGGCGTACCACTGCCATGCCTATTTCCACGATCATGCGTCCTTCCCATACATCCAGCTCCGTCATGGTTTCACCAAGACCCACCTTTACGAAATAGGCTTCCCTGGTGGTAGTGCCCATGAGCGCGCCGGCTTTCCATTGCTGGGTCAGGTAGTTTTCTATCATTGATTTCACGCGCACCCAGGTATTGCGGTCGTTGGGCTCAAACACAAACTGCTGGGTGGCATTCTTAACAGATTCTTCTACCATGTTGAAGAATCGGCGAACGGAGATGTAACGCCATTCGTTGTCGTTGCCTGCCAGTGTGCGGGCGCCCCAGATGATGGCCGGGCCTCTGCCGGGGAAAGAGCGGATCACGTTTACAGATTTGCCATCACGCACATCCACGTTGAGATCGTCCTGTTCCAGTTTGGTTACAATTACTTCAGGGCTTACGGCGTAATCAATGCCCACGTTGGCGGGAGCTTTCCATACGCCGCGGCTGTTGTCTGTTTCCGCGTATTTTCCTACTACTGCTGCAGAAGAAGGGAGAAGCATTCTTATCTGCGTAATGGCATTCAATGCCTGGTAATAAAACGCATTGTTGATGCCTTTCAATGCGGCAAGCGTACCGTTGAGCGATCCGTCGCCGCCTGTTTGCACCACCTGTACAGTGGCTTCGTCGTAGGTATAGGCCAGCTGTGTGTTCACTCTCGGGAAGTAAACAGCGCCGTATTTTTTGGTTTCTATCTCTCCAAAACCTGCATCCCTGAACAGGGTAACATTATGATCAATGATGCTTTCCGCGGGGCCTATGGCGGGATCCATCCAGATATCAAAAACGGTGAAGCGGTCTTTCAGCAAACTGCACTGGTCCAACGCCGATTTATGCAGGGTATAGTAAGACGCTGCGTCTGTGAGGTTAATAGCGTCGGGGAAAAGGATGAGGGTCACTTCATCGATCTTTTCCACGGCGTTCAGTCCGTCGGTGAGCGACGATAACGAGATCACACCGCCGGTGCTGTAGTCGCCCACAGACACGATGTAGCAGGGGCCGCCGCCGTTGTTGAAGAACATCTGCAGCTGGTAAGCCATCAGGTATTTGGATGCCTTCAGCGGGTCAATCACCGCCTTGATCACCGCCTGTGGCTGGGAGCTGTCGATGTTTACCGTTATGCTTTCTTCTTCCAGCTGCGAACCGCCGAAGATGCGGTTATAATCGAGCATGGAAGTAATGCGTGTGGGCACCATCACCAGGTCGCCTGGTACTTTGTTCTGGGCAAATTCCGTGTAGCCTATGAAAGCCGGGATAGCTGTTTCAACAGAGGCTATGGAGGGGGGAAATTTTACGATCTCCTCGATGTAGACGCCGGGAGTTTTATATTCAGCCATATGTTTGGGGTTTTAACTGTTTTTAATTGTGGTTTGAATAGATCATATACCGGGTTTAAGGGCCTTGCGGAAATATTTTTGAGAGCAGCACTACCACATCGGCGTACAGGCGCTGATCCGCATCGCTGCTGAGGGAGAGCCCGCGCGGATTTGGCAGCAGCTGTTCATAGTTAGTGATATTGTTTTCCGTAACGGGGAACAGCCGGTTATTAAATGAGAACGGCCATGGCTCTTTCGTGGTGCGTGCGCCGTTCGGATCTGCTACCGTAAGCAGGTTGTTGGCGTGGTTACTGAACACCAGCGTTTGCCCGTGTTGGGGGAAGTAGCGCCAATAGGAGCTTCTGCTCCTGAAGCGCAGTTCGTAGATGGTATGCGGAATTTTTGTACCGTCGGGTTGCAGTTTTGTTTTGAGAGTGCCATCGGGGTCGAGCATGGCGAAGCTGTCGCCGGCGGCATCTGCGCGAAGCTCTATAACACCGATGTTGCCGGCTTTGTACATTTCTGTGCGACTGGCATACAGCAAATGTTGTGCGGCAAAATTATTATCGCCGGTTACTTTGAGGTTATACCAGCCGTCTGCCAGCAGGGAGTTGTCCGGTAGTGGCGTAGAGAAATCCAGTCGTACCTGCGAGGCACCGGAAGCAGTGAATGTACGTTGTAAAGATGCGCCGCCTGCAATGCTTTCCAGGGTAGCTGTTCCGCTGTTCACCTGCACAGCGGGCGGGAAGAAATACTGGAAGGTAAAAGGCAGCAGCAGGCGGTCGCCTTCATGCACAAACCCGTTGCCTTTGATCTTTCGCCATTGTGAAGGATCATTGGGCGCAGTGCCTGGTTTGTTGAGATACTCCGACACATCGGCGCCTACTTTGGAAAGCTCGCCCTGTTCGTATTGCCGGGTGTTATCGTTTGCGGGCACCGGTACAGACAGTGAAGGAAATACTTTGGTACCGGCGGTATTATCGTTGGAGAAATAGTATTGCGCGGGTAATGTACGGCGCATTCTTATACTGGTAAAGGCCAGTGCGTCTGCATTGCGGGGCGCAATGGCAAAGCGGAAAGCGGCGTCCGGGGGGATGGGCACAAAAGGTGTGTAAGCCACTGTGCCGCCCTGCATTACTTTCTTTACTTCGATGGCGCCTTTGAAACCGGTAGCAGTGGGTAGCAGGCGGAGGTGATAGTTCTTCATCAGCACCGCTGTAGCCGGAAGGGGTTGAATGTCCCAGTCGCGCAACAGCCGGTACTGATCCTGCCGCAGCTTTTCCATCAGGAAATCCGCACGTTGCTGATCGGTGGTCTGCTCAAAAAAGGAGATCCCTTTGGTATTTTGCAGATAATATTCGTGCAGCAACTGCACTTCAAACAATATCTTGTAAATAACAGACATAAAAACTTTAAGCAGTAGGGTGTTGTGTGTCTTCTATTTCCTCTATCAGCGGCACTACTCTGAGCACAGCGTTTTCCGTGATAGCAACGAGCCGCACCTTGTACATCACGAAGGGGACCTGTCGTCCGCCGAGTGATGCCCAGAGGTGATTAATCTGTTCGAATGTAAGCGTGTACAGTTCCAGGGTCAGATCCAGTGATCCATCCGCATTTTTGAAAGTTTTCTGCGCCTGGAAAAAGCTGATCACTGCCGAGAGCCGGTGCAATGCTTCTTCGTAGTAGTCGTGTGTAGCATCGCCGAAAAGTACGGCAGTAAACAGCACATAGAGATTGAGGTATACCGGCGGATGCTGGTACCTGGCACGGTTATCCGGCCATGTGGTGTACGCCTTGCTGTTTTTCAGGGTACTCTCTTCTTCTACATTTACCAGGGAAATGATAACGTTGCCATTGAAATTATTGGCATGCGTTGTTTCAAGCAAACCAATGTTTTCAACGATCACACTATTCGCAGGAAAACCTCTGAGGGCAAAGAATGCCTGCAAATGATCACGTATCAATGTAAGCGCATGACTTATCACGAATGACGAGGGGTTTGGGGTTCAGTAAATTTGGGGTTCAATTACCTGTCTCTTCTGGTCTTTCAAAACGTTCTTGAAAACTAAGGTAAAGAACATTTTTTAATTCGGAAATAAATATTTTTTTAAGATGTAATTTTCACACAACTGTATTTTGCAGCAATACATTACCGGAACACTCTACCAGCAAGCATCTTCATTACATCTTCCAAAATTATTATTTCCGGTAAAACATGTTGCGGAAAATACGCTTGCGCAATACTGGTAAACCATATTTACTTTTACGAACAAATCAGCCACTATCAATAGTTTCACAACAATCACACTGCACCCTTATTTCAGTTAGGTTATGATTCCTACCTACTATTCATACGTAGAAATACGTAATTTTCACATCACACAAATTCTTCTCTTAAAATATTTCTGCATTCATAGATTATTATTTTCCGGAAGATTGTGATGCGAGATATTCCTCTCCCAGGGGCGACAAAGTATAACCTTCCGGCTGACTGATAGTGAGGCCCAGGTTTTTCAGTTTGCGGATATTAAGCTTCAGCCACTCTTTTTGCATTCCCAGCTGTTCCGCCAGCACTGCAGCTTTCAGACAGGGGTACCGGCGTATAGCGTCCAGTACGGTGGCTGTCCAGCTACCTTGTGCACTAAACTGATCCAGGCGGGCCAGTTTTGTGGTGATCATTGCAAGGGCTTCTGCGGTGAGAGAAGTTTGTTCTCTTAATTTAATCCGTGGGTCTTCCGAGTGATAGTGTACGTCTATCCTGTAAAGAATGCCTTCCTGTATTTTATTGAGTGCTGTATGCAGGGCAGCGAGATCCTTATAACCCGCAGCGACAGCATCTGCTTCAGTGACCCGGCTGATGGGATACTCCCTGATGCCGGTGACGGCGACCACACCGATGCTGGTATTGATAAGGCTCCCTTTGTTTACAGCCGGCTTTTTCCATTTACGGAAAGCCAGCGATACTTTTCCCGAAGCAATTCCTTCGAGGTGCGCTTGTTTAAACAGCATAAGGTGAACTTTAAATAAAGTTAGCCTAATCCTGTTTAAAATAAAACGACCGGCAGATGGGAATAACTGCCGGCCGTTTTATTTTACATGTTTCAAACCACTACGCTCTCCAATCCTTTCTGCAACGCAGTTTCCTTTAATTCCGGTGAGCTTACACCTTCAACCCTGAAAGTGGTAACATCGTGCAGGCCGATAAACCCGAACACTGTTTTAAGATAAGGTTCTGTATAGTCGATGGCCTTCAGCGGGCCATCCGAATAAACACCACCGGAAGCAATGGCCAGGTATATTTTTTTATCTTTTAATAATCCTTTCGGACCATCGGCTCCGTAACTGAACGTTCTGCCCGCCCGCACCACATGGTCGATCCAGGCTTTCAGCGCCGAAGGAATATTAAAATTATAAACAGGCACGGCTATCACTACAATATCAG
>NZ_DATCRD010000271.1:0-3468 GCF_036569185.1 Chitinophaga sp. | reverse complement strand
TCCCCGCTCTTTAAAATTGGAAGCAATCCCATTTTCTTTCCCGAAGAAGAGCAGCTGCAGGAGATTTCAGCCATCTTCCAAAAGATGATGAAGGAGATGGCTTCATCTTATGCTCAAAAGTATGATGTGCTGCGTAGTTATTTACACCTGCTTATCCATGAGGCTATGAAATCCAACCCGGCAGATAATTTTGGAACCTATGCCAATGCCTCTGCACGGGTTTGGGGACTATTCCTGGACTTGCTGGAGCGGCAATTCCCTATAGATTCCCCGTTAGCAGGTCTGTCGCTGAAAACCCCGGCTGATTACGCACATGCACTGTCGGTACATGTTAATCATCTGAACCGCTCTGTAAAAGAAGCCACGGGGAAAACGACTTCCGAACAGATCGCTGCCCGGATAGCTAAAGAAGCGAGGGCACTTTTACAGCATACCGACTGGAATATTTCGGACATCGCATATGGTCTTGGGTTCGAGTACCCCTCGTATTTTACCAATTTCTTCAGGAAGCACACCGGCATGTCGCCTAACCAACTTCGCAACATCACTGTTTGAATAGTTTAAGGATCCGTTTGATTGTTATAAACAGGCTGTTTTTCCGGTTTCTACTTTTGCATAGTACAAAATTCAATGATTATGCAATACAGAAAATTGGGAAAAACCAATGAACAGTTGTCCGCTATTGGCCTTGGCTGCATGGGGATGAGCTTTGCTTACGGTCCTGCAGATGATAAAGAAAACATAGCCACACTGGAAAAGGCGTTGGATCTGGGCATCAATTTTTGGGATACGGCAGATATGTACGGCAATGGGGCCAATGAGGAGCTGATCTCAAAAGTATTGGTGCCTAACCGCCAGAAAATATTTATCGCAACAAAGTTTGGATTCCGTTTTAAAGACGGCGTAGCGGGACCCAGCGGAACAGCAAATACTTTTTTTGACGGCTCGCCTGCCTGGATTAAAATTGCAGTGGAACAAAGCCTGCGCCGCCTGAAAATTGACACCATCGATTTATATTATGCCCATCGGGTTGACCCGAATGTACCGATTGAAGAAACAGTAGGGGCCATGGCGGATCTTGTGAAAGAAGGCAAGGTGCGTTATATCGGTTTGAGCGAAGCATCGCCTGCTTCCATTAAAAAGGCAAATGCGATTCACCCGGTTGCAGCCCTGCAAAGCGAATATTCATTGCTGACCCGCGATGTGGAAACAGAAATCCTGAAAACTTTAAGGGAGCTGCAAATCAGCCTGGTTCCATATGCTCCCCTGGCAAGAGGACTGTTTTCCAATGTACTTGATCTTAATAGTCTCGCTGAAGATGATTTCAGGCGAACATTGCCACGCAGTCATGGCGAGCATGCAGAAAACAATGCCCGGCTTGTTGCTGATTTCGCGCTGTTGGCAAAAGATAAAAACTGTTCTCCCGCCCAGTTGGCGTTAGCCTGGGTACTGGCGCAGGGCAATGATATCATCCCCATTCCAGGGACTAAAAAAAGGAAATACCTTGAAGAAAATGCCGGTGCAGTTGAGGTGCAACTGACCGCTCAGGAGCTGGCATTGATTGATGCAATAGCTGCAAAGTATCCCAATACAGGCGCCCGTTATAGCGAAGGCGCTATGGCCATGGTTAATCACTGATAACCTGATCTGCAATCCAACCCTGAATTGCCGCTCCCGGATGCTGAAAGCAGGGAGCGGCTTACCGGGAGTTAATATATTATTTTATGATAGAAAGATATGTCGCCAGGTTCTTGCTGGTGAATACGATCCTGTTAACGCTGGGGCTCCGGCAACAACTCATAGCGCAAGATAAGCCGGAACGATTCCTGACCGGCATAGAAAAACCGGAAGATCTGCTCCAATTACCAGGATCGCATTGGGTCATTGCCAGCTGTTACAGTCCATCTGCTACTGAATCCGGAAAATTGATGGCCATCGATCCCGATGCACCAGGCGCTGCGCCGCAGGATGTTTTTCCCGGCCTGTCTATTTTAAAATCCGGTAATAATCCTGTAAATAAATTGTTCAGGCCACATGGGATCAACTGCCTACAAACCAGTGTCAATCAGTACCGGCTATTTGTGATAAACCATGGAAGCAAAGAAACCATTGAAATTTTTGATGTTGATATAAGTTCCGGAAAAGTGCAGGTTACCTGGAGCAAAAGCATTGCGCTTCCGGCTACGGTATGGGCCAATGGAATCGTGGTAGCTCCGGGTAAAACGGAGGCGATCTTCGTGACCAGTATGTATGATCCTTCCGACAAAAGCTTCATAGACGAGTTCCAGAAAGGCGAGCCTACCGGGCAAGTTTGGAAATGGACATCTGACCAGGGATGGCAAACCGTCAATAATAAATTGCTATCGGGAGCCAATGGTATTGAAATATCCGCGGATGGGCAAAGTCTTTATGTTTCAGAATGGGCGAACCGGCGGTTATGGAAGTTTTCACTGGATGATAAAATTCCTGAATCCTATATTCAACTGGATTTTCTTACCGACAATTTACGCTGGACGGAAAAGGGGACGCTGCTTGTAACTGGTCAGAAAGCAGATCCTGCTACAGTTTTTGCCTCGCATACGCTTGAAAGGGAGGCAACCGGTAATCAGTTTTCGGTGGTCGAAATAGACCCCGTAACACTTGCTGCTAATCCCCTGATCGTAGGAGGAGATCAGCATTTTGGATGGGGGACGGTGGCTATCGCCGTTGGTGACGAGATTTGGGTAGGGAGTGTGCTTACCAACAAAATAGCGTGTTATAATAGACGAAAACCGTGAGTTTATTTAAAGAATGCTATTACCACCCTTACAATTATCCCAAAAATGGAGCCCCAGGATACAATTTTTTTGATTCTTGCTTCCCGGGCTGCTTTGGCTGTATTTCTACAGGCTATAAAATGCTGATCCATTATCCAGCGTTCATTCGCCCTTGACTGTTTATGTTCCAGTCTTTCAATAAGAGTATATCTATTCATAATTTTTAGTGTTTTTTAGAGGTTAATGCTTCTTTAAAATTCTCCACCACAAACAGGTCGATTTCAGGATAGGCCGCAGCTCCTACGTCAATGATTCGCTTAACACTTTCCCAATCGAGCCCTCCGAGCCCTGCACCCACTTTGGGTAGGGCGATTTGATTTACCTGGTTTTCCCTGGCCATCTGCAGCATTTTACTAACGGCAGCGTCCACAGCTGAAAGTTCGGCTTTAGTGGTCCATGACTTTTGGGTGCCGAGATTGAATACGGTGCCTGCCCCATAATGATACATAAAAACATCTCCCAGGGTAAAGGCGCCGCTTTTACATAGCTTTTTGTATTGCTGGTACATCTCCGGGAATTTCTCCTTAAACTGTACCGCAATTCCTTTACCCATTGCGCCGGCGCAGTTACAGCCGTGAGCGTAATTGTTGACGCCGGGAATGTTGAATATATTGCCTTCTTTAAGATAGGTGACCATTGTTTATGTATGAAG
>NZ_DATCRD010000270.1:0-31312 GCF_036569185.1 Chitinophaga sp. | reverse complement strand
TCCGCGAAGAGGTAAATGCAGGCATATACGAAAAACTGGCCCTCGGTTACGCCCATGAAATTTTTAAAAAGAATGATATCGCCATCATGTGCGGCGGCACCGGCCTATATATCCGGGCCTTTGCGGAAGGCATTGACGATATGCCCCCTATTGCGCCGGGCATCCGTACCCGGCTGAATGAACAGTATACTTTGCATGGCCTTTCCTGGCTGCAGCAGCAATTACAGGAACGTGATCCCGGCTTTTACGCCATCGCGGAAACACAGAACCCCCAACGCCTCATCCGCGCGCTTGAAGTGCTGGACGCCACCGGCCGCTCCATCACCACCTTCCGCAGCGCTACCCACTCCCCCCGCGATTTCCGGATGATTAAAATAGGCATCACCCTGCCCAGGGAGCTCCTTCATCACAATATCCATCACCGGGTGGATGCAATGGTGCGGGCCGGACTGGTAGAGGAAGTCCGCTCCGTGCTGCCGTACCGCGATCACAACGCGCTGCGCACGGTTGGCTACCAGGAAATATTCAGCTTTCTTGATGGCTACATCTCCCTGGATCAGGCCATCGATGATGTGAAAACGCATACCCGCCAATATGCCAAACGCCAACTTACCTGGTTCAGGAAAGACCCGGCATTCCAATGGTTCGACCCCCGCTACCCGGCGGCCATCATGGCTTATGTGCAGCAGCAGCTGGCATCCTGAGCCGGGTAAGCCCCGCGCAGGAACTGTTATGGCGGCCATATACCGGTATTCATCTACACAAAATAATTACGGACAACCACTGTACTGAAACCGGACATTTAAGATAAATATAAAATATGTAAATCTCTTGTACCTAAAGGTGTGGCAACATGGCATTTTCTTAGCTGCCCGGTGTTTGCTCTGCTCACGAAACCTTTTGCGTATGTTCAAAAATTACCTGAAAACTGCCTGGCGTCATCTCTTAAAAAACAAACGTTTTACTATCCTCAATCTCATTGGCCTGTCTACCGGTCTCGCCTGTACGCTGCTGATCTGTTTATGGGTATACGATGAGCTTCGCATCGATCACTTTCATAAAAATGATCGCCGTCTTTTCCAGGTAATGGAAAACCAACCACATGAAAAAGGTATCACTACCGCCAACGGAACACCCGCACTACTGGCGGCCGCATTGAAGGCTGATATGCCTGAGGTGGAAAATGCCACCGTATGCACTCCTCCTTCCTGGTTCCCGAAAACCGCGCTCACAGCGGGTAATAAAATCGCCAGGTCAACTGCCGTATTCGCAGGGCAGGAGTACCTGCAGGTATTTTCCTACCCTTTACTGCAAGGCAATAAAGAGCAGGTATTACAGGATAAAAACAGCATCGTGATATCCTCATCGCTGGCGCGTAATTTATTCGGCACCACCAACGCTGTAGGCAAAACTATCACCTGGCAGCTGGATCGGTTCAAAAAAGTCAGTACCGTGTCCGGCGTGCTGGAGGACCTGCCGGCCGGCTCTTCCACGCAATTCGATTGCCTGCTGCCTTTCGATGCCTTCCGGGAAATCATGAACATCACCGCACTGGATCCGCAAGGCCCGTTTAATACCTTCCTGGTGATGAAGGAAGACGCCAACATCCCGGCATTCAATGCAAAGCTGAGCCGGTTTATGACTGGCCTCACCCAGGGCGGCGCCACGCAGCGGGAGGTGTTCCTGCAACGCTACAGCGACTTGTACCTGCATGGCAATTTTGAAAACGGGGTGGCCTCGGGCGGCAGGATCAGCTATGTAAAATTGTTTTCACTCATCGCGCTTTTTATACTGGTCATTGCCTGTATCAATTTTGTAAACCTCTCTACTGCACAGGCTTCCGGCAGGATGAAGGAAATGGGCATCCGCAAAACGATAGGCGCCAACCGCCTGGCGCTGATCTTGCAATACCTCGGGGAATCCATGCTGATGACCATCCTCGCACTGGGGTTTGCATTGCTGTTGGTGGCATTGTTGCTGCCGGAATTCAACCGCATCACAGGCAAAGCCTTATCTTTTTCACTAAGTGGCAGCATGATAGGGATCGTTGTTGCAGTGGCCCTGCTCACAGGTTTGCTTGCAGGCGGTTACCCGGCGCTGTACCTGTCTGGTTTTAACCCCTTGCCGGTACTGAAAGGAAAAGTGCCCGGATCACCCGGACAATTGCTGGCCCGCAAAGGGCTGGTGGTATTCCAGTTCACCCTGTCGGTATTGTTTATGGTGGCGGTGATAACAGTGTACCGGCAGATAGCTTATGTGCAGCATAAAAACCCGGGGTACGACAAAGACAACGTGGTATATTTTGATGTGGAAGGAAAAGTGCCGCAACATATCCCTGAATTCCTGGCGGAATTGAAAAGGATACCTGGCGTGGTAAACGCTTCTGCTATGGTGGGTAATGTTTTAGGCGCGCCTTCCGTGGGATGTACCTGGAAGGGCAGGGGCGTTACGGAAACCATCATGTGCCGCCCGTTTATAGTGAATTATGATATGATAGAAACGCTGGGCCTGGAAATGGCCGCTGGCAGGCCGTTCTCGCGCGACTATGGCGCAGATGATTCCAGGATTATTTTTAATGAAGCAGCTATCAAAGCCATGGGCATTGAAAACCCGGTGGGGAAGGTGATTGAATTTAACGGGATGAAAACGGAGATAGCCGGCGTTGTAAAGAATTTTCATTTTCAATCCTTGCATGAGGCCATCAGCCCTTTGTTTTTCCGGCTGGATTCACTGAACAGCACCGTAATGGTAAAAGTAAAAGCCGGGCAAACGAAAGCGGTGCTGCCTGCACTGGCTGCCTTCTACCAGCATTATAACCCGGGGTTTACCTTCGATTATAAATTCCTCGACCAGGATTACCAGGCGCAATATATCGCAGAGAAAAGAGTAGCGGCATTATCAAAATACTTTACCGCGCTCGCTATCCTGATCTCCTGCCTTGGCCTGTTTGGCCTGGCCGCTTTCACCGCAGAAAGCCGGCGCAAGGAAATCAGCATCCGCAAAGTGCTGGGCGCTACGGCCTCTCACGTGATGGTAATGCTTTCCGGCGAGTTCCTGCGGTCGGTATTAATTGCTGTGGGGATCGGCTTACCGCTGGCATGGTACTGCATGAACCGTTGGTTACATGGTTTTGCTTATCATATTGAGATGAATGCGGGCATATTGCTGCTGGTGGGAATTACTATCGTCGTGATCACCTTATGTACAGTAAGCTTCCAGGCTATACGGGCGGCGCTGGAAAACCCGGTGAAGAACCTGAAGGCGGAATAAAACGAAGGTTGTCTGACTCCGGATTAAACTGATTACATTGATTTTTCTGTCCAGCTATTTAAAAAGAAAGTCGGGATGCAATTTTGCACCCCGACTTTCTTTTTATAGGATATGATGTTGCTTAGAACTTGAATCCAACTGTAAGCAGGATGTTACTTCTTGTATAGTCGAGCGTGGCGGCTGCAGGGCTCAGTGCAGCTTCATACACGGTGTAAGGCTGGTACCTGTCTTTACCCTGTGTATAACTGTAAGTAGCATCTACATAAAGCCCTTTGTTACGGAAGCCCAAACCGCCGCTGTAAACTTTGCGGGAAGCATTTACGCCTGCGTTGTATTTATCATCGCTGTACGGATTGCCATAAGAAGCAAAGCCGGCTCTTACCGCGTAGATCGCCATAAATTTAACTTCAGCGCCTACACGAAGATTGGAAGTGGATTTATAAACAGCGCTGATATTATCGTTCAGGCTTTTTTCCCCGGCCCTGTCGTCTTTCATCCTGAACTTACCCGAAGGCGTGTTCACGAATTCATAGTCGGCTGCAATAAAGCCCTGGGTGCTCTTTGGTTCCTGCAGGTTACCAAAAAAGTAGGAGGCGCCGGCAGCTGCACGTAAAGGCGCGGTGTAGTTATAGTCATATTCCACAGGGTAGCCTTGTGTCTGGTCAAATGAAGTGGAGCCTACTTCACCGCGACCGTCTTCCACATCAGAATAGAGTTCTGAACTGTAGCTGTCGTGCAGGGAATACCAGGTAGGGGTAACGAAGGTACCGCCCAGCCTGAAGTGATCGGTCACTTTATAGAGGATACCGATTTTACCGCCAACACCAAGTCCTGTCCGTTTCAGATCTTTATAGTAATCGAAGTAGCCGAAGTTGTTGCCTTTATCGCTGCTGGCATCATCTTCCGACCAGGAAAGTGATTCCTTGTAATTAATGCTGGGAAGGTTCAGGCTGGCGCCGATGTAGAGGCGATCGCCATAGTTACCGCCAATTGCAAAAGTATATTCGTTCATACCACCTTCTGTTTTCAGGGTACCTCTTTGCTGTATGCCTTCGGTAAGCCCGCCTATCTGCCTGGAAGGGGAAGCGAGTGTCATGGGTTGTTTATTGCCGGTGGTAGGCTGGTAATCAGCCAGCAGGCCGGTACTGAAGCCGAGATCGGAGCCCAGCGCCTGGGTAGCTGAAGTGCCGTCGAAGATATCATCTACAAAACGGTCGGAATAGGATGATTTTGTATTGTGGCCTGCAATAACAATTTCGTTGTTATAGTTGGCCAGGCGTTCCATACCCAGTGAAAAGGTAATGTTGTTCCAGCTGCTGCTGCCGCTGTTTTTATTGGTAGCCATGATCAGCCCAATGGAAGGCAGCTGGAAATTGCTGCGGTTACCTTTATTATCAAGCTGGGAATTGCCCAGGTAATTAGAGGTATTTTGAGAGATGCCTACGCCACCTGAAACATGGAACTCGCCGGTTTTAAAGATGGCAATACCTGCCGGGTTAATATGAGCAGATGAATAATCTCCTCCGAGTCCAACCCCGGCGCCGCCTAATGCCTGTGTTCTGGCTGTACCATGAGGTTGCAGCGGGGAATAAAGTAACGCGTCGTTGGAGCTTTGGCCTAGGGCTGTCACAGATATAAACAAGCCACCTAAAAGAGGATAAAGTCTTTTAATCATAATCTGTATTCTTAAAATGAGATTTGCTGCAGGTTAATTAACGGTCGCTAACGTATGCTGCGATAAGTATAACGTGCTGAAATAGCAAAACGTGTGCGAGATAAAAAAATAAGCGTAGGTTTTTAGGCTACGCTTATCTTGTTAATGATTTTTATTATCAACGGCCTCCTCTGGATGGACGGCTGTAGCCTCCACCACCGCCGCCGCCGGAATTACCGCCACCTACACGGCCACCGCCGGAGCTGGGTGTGTAACTTGGAGCCGGAGAAGGAGCAGGTCTGCTGTATTCAGTTCTCTGCGGACGGGAATAGCCACCGCCGTTATTGTTGTTGCTGCCGCTGTTCTGGTAAACAGGTCTGGTAACAGGCCTTTCAGAGCTTGACTGCTGGAATACACGGCGTGGTCTGTCACCACCGGTTGAGCTACCGCCATTGGCAGGCTGGAAAGTTCCGGTCCTGGAAGGACGGGTATAACCGCCGCCGCCGGTGCCGCCACTGTTGGTATATTCAGCCCTGCGAACACGTTCGTTGCCACCTCTTACAGATCCGTAGGAGTTGGAAGGACGGGTTACGTAGTGGCCATAGTATCCGCCGCCATAGTAACCGCCGTGGCCCCAATAGCCGCCGCCATAATATGGATAATAGTAAGAAGGCCAGTAGCTGCCTACATATGGGTAACCCCATCCGCCGTAGAAGCCGCTGCTCCATGGGCTATAGTAGCCACCAAGTCCCCAGCCGAATCCCAGGCCGAAAGAAGGGCCATAGAAACCGCTGTACGGGTAGCCGTAGCCGTAACCCAGGCCAAGTCCCCAGCCGCTGCCGTATCCCATACCAAAGCCGCTGCTCAGGTACAGGTTGGAAGCTGCATTATAACCATCCCAGTAATCGCCGGAATAGTTGCTGCCACTGCCAAAACGGTTTAAACGACGCTGGTAATCGCCCTGGTCGTCATCCTGGTAAGTGACATAGGTACCGCCATCTTCCTGGGTGCCTTCTACATAGTTGGCATCATTTTCATCCTGACGGCTGTTGCCGTTAGAGCCATTGCTGGAGGCATAGGTACGCTGCTGCTGACGCGGAGAATAGTATACATCATCCGGTGTCTGAGCCGTTTTGTAGGTACTGGAACACGCCCCCAGTGCGAGCGATGCTGCCAGTCCAATGTATATTATAGGCTTCATTTGAAATATGTTTTAAGCGTGATTCGTATAGTAAATTTACTTCTTTTTAACGGATTTAACTGGAAGAAAGTTACAATAACACAGGCTACGTTATATTATTTTATGATAAGTGTTTGCAACGTTATGTTTTTCATCTATGTTTGTGGAATTTCTTCGTGATATAAATCGGACAAAAACTAAGCCAATCCGGCCTTTGGCAGCCGGCTGACAGATTTAATTTTGTCTCGACAAATTTAACCGGAAATTGCTTAAAACAAAAGATATATAAATAAGGTATAATTTTTATGAGTAAAGAGATTACGGCCCGCTCGGAAGACTATTCCAAATGGTATAACGACCTGGTATTGAAAGGCGGACTGGCAGACTATTCTGCTGTGAAAGGATGTATGGTGATAAAACCATATGGATTTGCTTTGTGGGAAGCCATGCGCGATGTGCTGGACCGCAAGTTCAAGGAAACCGGTCACCAGAATGCTTATTTCCCGTTGTTCATCCCTAAAAGCTTTTTAAGTAAAGAAGCCGCTCACGTGGAAGGATTTGCCAAAGAATGCGCCGTGGTAACCCACTACCGTCTCAAAAATGATCCTGATGGCGGCGGCGTTATCGTGGACCCGGAAGCCAAACTGGCAGAAGAGCTCATCGTTCGCCCCACTTCTGAAACGATTATCTGGAATACCTATAAAGACTGGATCCAGTCGTACCGCGACTTACCCCTCCTGATCAACCAGTGGGCAAACGTAGTGCGCTGGGAAATGCGTACCCGCCTGTTCCTGCGTACCACCGAATTCCTCTGGCAGGAAGGCCATACTGCACATGCCACTGCGGAAGAAGCGATCGCGGAAACAGAACAGATGCTGAACATCTACGCTGATTTCGCGGAAAATTATATGGCCGTGCCCGTAGTACGTGGACTGAAATCGCCCAGCGAAAGATTTGCCGGCGCCGTGGAAACCTATTGCGTGGAAGCCATGATGCAGGACGGTAAAGCCCTGCAGGCCGGTACCTCCCACTTCCTGGGACAAAACTTCGCCAAAGCATTTGATGTACAATTCTCCAACAGGGAAAATAAACTGGAACATGTTTGGGCTACTTCCTGGGGAGTATCCACCCGTCTTATCGGTGCGCTCATCATGGTCCACAGCGATGATGAAGGACTGGTAATGCCGCCCAAAATTGCGCCTATCCAGGTGGTAATTGTACCTATTTATAAAGGCCCTGATCAGAAAGCAGGACTGGACGAAAGGGTAAATGTGATTGTAAAGGAACTGAGAAGCGCCGGGATCAGCGTAAAATACGATGATTCCGATAACAACCGCCCTGGCTGGAAATTTGCGGAGTATGAAATGAAAGGGGTGCCGGTTCGTATAGCCATTGGCGCGAGAGACCTGGAAAATAACGTGGCAGAAGTGACCCGCCGCGATACGAGGGAGAAAATGAGCCTGTCGCTCGATGGTTTACCAGCCCGTATCACCGCGCTGCTCGAAGAAATACAACTTAACCTTTTCAACAAGGCAAAAGCTTATCGCGATAGTCATATTACCCGTGTAGATACCTTTGAAGAATTTGAGAAAGTGCTGGACGAAAAAGGCGGTTTTGTATCTGCCCACTGGGACGGTACCGCCGAAACGGAAGAACAGATCAAAGAACGCACAAAAGCGACGATACGCTGCATCCCGCTCAATAATCCGCAGGAGGCTGGCACCTGCATACTAACAGGTAAGCCTTCCAAAGAAAGGGTGCTGTTTGCAAGAGCGTACTAGGAAAGAAGTATCACATTAAGTATTACGGGTAACGGATTTTTACGGAAATTCCCGTAAAGATTTGTCATCCGTAATACTTAAC
Source organism: Chitinophaga sp. (assembly GCF_036569185.1). Lineage (GTDB taxonomy): Bacteria > Bacteroidota > Bacteroidia > Chitinophagales > Chitinophagaceae > Chitinophaga. Next base: position 23,345 of record NZ_DATCRD010000270.1, on the reverse strand, counting down.
AGCTGGTGTTTCCCACAAATAAACCGTTAAAATGATCCGATGCCCTTGAACCGTTTCATAATGTTATGGGGGTTGGTCTTCTTTTGCACTGTTACAACATCCCTGGCCCAGGGCCTGATGATCCGTAACTATAATGTGAAGGACGGGCTGGCCAACGCTACTGTTTATGCTGCTGTGCAGGATAAAGACGGGTTCATATGGTTTGCAACACCTACCGGCGTTAGTAAATTTGATGGTAAACGGTTCCGCAACTACGCCAAAAAAGATGGTCTTACAGATAATGAAGTAGTGAAACTCGCTGCCGATTCCAAAGGAAGGGTATGGTTTTTTACTCTCAACGGAAAGCCGTCCTTTTATGAAAAATCAGTGATCCACAGCGAGGAAAACGACTCTTCCCTCATCTTCAACAGCCGCAGCCACTACATGCAGTACGCCTTTGAAGGCAAAGGCGGTTACATCTGGTTCCTCAATACCAACAACCGGATTGTTCAATACAACGGCAGAAAAACAATCTACGATAAACTGGGCGCCTCCGGGGCAGACCTGTACTTCCTGATGCGCAACGACAGCATCTTTCACCCGCTGCAGGCTTCCTTTCATCTTGAAAGCCTGGCGGATCCCGGCAACCCGCAGCAACACATATACGCCGTATCCCCGTACCCGTTAGAAGATACCAATTTCCAGGCCCGCATCAATGAAAGCGCGATCGTGATCATCCGGAATACCCTGTTTTCCTACACCGGGAAGGATGCCGTGCGTTTTTTCAATGGAGAAGAATGGGGCATCAGGGATGATATCAGCCACATCTGCATTGATAACGATAACCTTTGGATCGGTACCCAACGTGCGCTCTATTTCCTTAAAGGATATTTCAGAGGGGAAAGAAATGTGATCCGCCTGCTGGATAATCACTTTATTACCTCGTTGTTGAAAGACAGGGACGGTAATATCTGGATCACCACCTTTGGCGATGGTGTATATAATATCCCCTATAAAAATTTTTATTTCAGTTATCTCGATAATACCAACGGGCTATACTCACATTCTATTTTCAGTATCAGCAAAGACAAAAAAAACAACCTGCTGCTTATCGGGCAGAACGCCGGCGTGCTCAATACAATAGATGCCGGTAACAATATCCGCCAATACACGGTAGACACCACTTCCGGCCGCAACAGCGTACTTTCCATTACCCCGTACAGCAACGACAATGTACTGATCGGTACGGATAACGGTTTGTATAAATTCAACAGCGTGTCCCGGAAATCATCGCTCATTACCTCGGTAAAAATGCTGAAGGATGTGGATGTATCGCCTGGTGGCAAAATAAGGATCGCGGCAAAGAACCAGGTGGTAGTGCCGGATAACTATTCCATCAATGACCTCGACATGCTGGTTACCTCGCTGGCCAGTATCAACGACTCCGCTTATTATGTAGGTACCAACAGCGGCCTGTTTTTTTGTACCGACCGCAAACGGCAACTGCAACCCGCCGCCGTGGATACCCTGCTGAAGGTAAGCATCAAGGACCTGAAATGGCTGGATGGCTCCCTGTGGATAGGTACCAGCGACCAGGGCATCTACGTGATCCAAAACAACAAGGTGATCAAACACCTGTCTACCGCCAACGGCCTCGCCAGCGACATCTGCCAGCAGATTTATTACGACGGCATCAGCCGGTTGTATGTGGCTACGAACCGCGGTGTATCCGTCATCGACATAAAAAAGCAGACGATTACACGTAATATCACTTCCAGCGATGGCCTGCCCTCCGATGATATCCGCGGGGTGTATGCTGATAAGGATATCCTGTACATTGCCACTTCCAACGGGTTGTGTTATTTTAATGCAGACCATATCCCGGTGGATACCGTGCCACCGGTGATTTACTTGAATAACATCCGGTATGGCGACAGCACTTTCCTGGCCTCGGGTAATTTTGTGCATCTCTATCAACGCAAAGCCTCATTTGAGGCGGAATTCGGCACCATCGTTTTTGACCTGCCGGAGCTGGTGGAATACCAGTATAATTTTTCGGGAGATACTACCAGCGGATGGGTAACCACCATGTCCAACATCATTCCCTTCCCCGATCTGCAACCTGGCAGCTATACCCTGATGCTAAGGGCGAAGAAGTACAAAAGCGACTGGTCCAAACCGGTAAGCATCAATGTAAGTATCCTGCCCAGGTGGTACCAGCAATGGTGGGCGAGGGGCATACTGCTGCTGGCCGGCTTATTGCTGGTGCTGGCAGGTTTACGGTATATTATCCGGCGGATCAAACAGGCGGAAAAACGTAAAACGGAGTATAACCGGCGTATTGCGGAGCTGGAAGCCAAAGCGCTTACCAACCAGATGAACCCGCATTTTATTTTCAACTCACTGAACTCGGTACAGCACCTGATACTGGAAAAAGAAGAGAAACAGGCGCTGAATTTCCTGGCGGACTTCGCTACGCTGATGAGGCAGATGCTCAATAACTCCAGGAAATCGTATATATCACTGGAAGAAGAAATCGCCTTCCTGACCCGCTACCTCGAGTTGGAGAAGATCCGGTTTGCGCATTCATTTACCTATCATTTTATTATGGAGGATACCTTAAAGGAGTATACCATCTACATTCCTCCCATGATCATTCAGCCGATAGTAGAAAACGCTATTAAACATGGCCTGGCGCCAAAGAATATAAGCGGTTACCTGGAAATCCGCCTCGAAATGGTAGACGACCTGCTGTACTGCTCAGTAGATGACGACGGAATAGGCTGGGATAAGTCGAACAGCATTAAAAGTTCAAGGCTCATTAAACACGAGTCCACCGCACTTAGTGTGATTAAGGAGCGGTTGCAGATTATAAAATCTTTTAATGGAAGTGTTGGAAAGTTAGAAATTATTGATAAATTTAAATCTGGTTTCGGCAATAAGGAAGGTACCTTAGTTGAAATACTGATTCCCATTGTTAAGATGTTATGAGTAATATAAAAGCTGCCATTGTAGACGATGAAGTCCGCAACATTCATATTTTACGCAATATACTCGAGAACTACTGCAAAGATGTGACAGTTGTCGGTGAGGCGCAAAATATCAATGAGGCGGCGGAAATGATAAAAAACAACCCCATTGATGTTCTGTTTCTTGATATTGAGATGCCGCCACACAATGGATTCCAGCTATTGGAGATGTTTCCGGTGCTGAACTTTGAGGTTATTTTTATCACCGCTTTCCAGGAGTATGCACTGCAGGCAATTAAATTTGCCGCACTCGATTACCTGTTGAAGCCAATCAAGGTAAGTGAGGTGGAAGATGCGCTGGAGAAAGTCAAAAAAAGTAAGAAGGGACGGCTGAATGAACTGGCGTCCATACTGAAAGACTATGTAAAAAATAACGATAATGCCTTCTCAAAGATCGTTATACCGGTGAACGACGGGTATAACGTGATTGACCTGAAGGACATTATCTATTGTGAAGCATTCGACAGCTATACCAAAATTCAGCTGATCAATAACGTATCCCACCTGATCTCCAAATCGCTGAAGGAATACGAGGAAATGCTGTCCGATAAAGGATTTTACCGGGTGCATAAATCTTTCCTCATCAATATCCATCACATTGTGAAGATCATTAAAGGGCTGGGAACGGCCGTGGTGATGAGCGATCAGAAGAATATTCCCATCTCTTCCCGTAAAAAAGACGAGTTCTTTACCCAGTTGAAAGGGGTGATCAACTTATAATATTATTAAATTTTTTTAATTATTAAAGCCGGTGAGCCATCGCTTAACCGGCTTTTTTATGCGTTAGCTAAACCGATTATCCCGTTTACGGAATGCCTCGCCAACTTATCATATACTTATACTATTTTTCTAATAGGTTTTCATAGAATGCCTGATTGCATGAACAGCTTTTCCAGGCAACGCATGTACTACTTAATGGAAAAAGTCCCGCTCCGGCTTACCGGAAACGGGACTTTCTCTTTTTCAGACCTAAACCTAATTATTTAATAAATGGATCAAAGGTTTTCGGCGCCGGCGCCGGTAACGATATTATAGTAATAGATGTTTCCGCCTTTTTCGGGATAGAAACCTATCAGCTTGAGGCTTTTTTGTTTTTCCACTGCATCACTGAGGTCATCCACAGAAGTGATCTGTGTATTGCCTGCTTTCAGGATCACAAAACCGGGGGCCATAGTGGTTTGTTTTTTCAGGATACCGTTGCCGATATCATTTACTACCACACCTCCATTTACACCCAAACGGGCTGCCTGGTCTTTGTCGAGCTCAGAAAGATCGGCTCCCAAACGGTCCAGCGCAGTGATCTTTACCAGGTCTGTATTACCTTTCAGGTTTTTCATGACCACGTTGTTCACAGTAATTTCTTTACCATCGCGCAGGTAACTCAAACTGATCTTATCGCCTGGTTTGTAACGGGCTACCTGTTCGCTCAGCTGGGAAGTGGTAGGGATTTTCACGCCGTTCACAGCGGTGATCACATCACCGGTGCGGAGGCCGGCGGCAGCAGCGGAGCTGTTGGGCAATACGTCTGTTACCTGTACGCCGTTTACATCTCTTTTGATACCAGCGTCTTTCAGCTGCTCATCACTCATATTGGCGATAAGGGAAGAAGGCGCATATCTTACACCCAGGTAAGCCCTTTGAACGTTACCATATTTGAGGATATCATTCACCACTTTTTTGATGAGGTTTACCGGGATAGCGTAGGAGTAACCTGCATAAGATCCGGTGGGGGAGGCAATGGCAGAGTTGATACCTACCAGTTCCCCGGCAGTGTTCACCAATGCGCCACCACTGTTACCCTGGTTTACCGCAGCATCAGTTTGTATAAAGGATTCGATAGCGCTGTTTACCCTGCCACCGCTCCTGTTGATACCGATAGAACGGGATTTGGCGCTCACAATACCGGCAGTCACTGTAGCATCCAGGTTAAGCGGGTAACCCACGGCCAGTACCCATTGTCCTATTTCCACGTTGTCGGAGTTACCATACAACAGGTAGGGCAGGTCCTTTGCGTCGATTTTAATAACGGCCAGGTCGGTGCTGGGGTCTGTACCGATCAGTTTTGCTTTGAATACTTTGTTTTCGTTGCTGAGGGAAACGCTGATTTCGTCTGCATCGGCAATTACGTGGTTGTTGGTTACAATGTACCCGTCTGCAGAGATCAGTACGCCGGAACCGGAAGCCATCTGGCCCGGAACATAATACCTGCGGCCATCTCCGCCACCATTAAATTCATCTCCAAAAAAATCATCTCCGAAAAGATCCTGCAGGATACTGCGTCTTCTTTGCAGGTTATTACCATTGGTTACCTGCCTGGGGTTGATCTTTGTTTTGATATGTACTACACCTGGCACAGCTGCCTTTGCCGCGGTGGTAAAATCTGAGGGTGGGGTAGCGTTTGCATTCCCTTCCGTACCCGGCATATAGCGGGCGTAGTTAACAGGGATTTCGGTGCCATTCTGGAAAACAATTGGCTGCTTCGGCTGGAAATATTTGCCATACACAAATATGGAGGCAGCTGCCGTTACAGCACTGAGAAAGACAGTCGTAACAATTTGCTTGAATTTCATATTATAGTGTGTTTGCGTGATAATTAATAATAACGCGGGGATATGATCAATTTACATGCCCTTACCACAAATTTAATCCGCACCATGAATCAAACGCAACAGGGAGGATTTACTTTAACACATTTTTATATCAATCGTTAAACACCCCTTAATACCCTACTGACAGGCGTGGCAGCCTGCCTGTCAATATAACAAGTAATTCCGACAAATTGTTAGTGCGCCAGCGCGCCTTCGGCGCTTTAAATTGTCTTGGAACAGGATTAGGTTGATTATACTGATTTTCTGGATTTTTACTTTTTTGATTTTTTTGATTTTAAATGATTAGGGAAGATATAAGCGAATATATCTTCTCTATCATTTAAAATCCCCAAAGATAAAAATCCAGAAAATCAGTATAATCAACCTAATCCTGTTCCAAGACAATTTCCGCGGCAAGCGCCGAAGGCGCGCGCCGCTATAATTCGAGGAGGAACTTCAGTGTGTCCACGCCATCGGCGTAGTCGGTGAGGCTGGGTTGCTGGGCATAGCCGAAGGGAGTGAATTGTTGTCCTACCAGGCATTGCAGGGCATCTTCCCCGGAAAGCTCCTGTTGCAGCTGGGCCATATCCACATAATAGCTGTAGTGTAAAACGCTGATCGGTGAAAAGAGGCCGGTGTTTTCCTGCAGCAGGATACTGCCGTTGGTCATATAGGCGCTGCTGTTCAGCAGGAGCAGGGCCAGGTTGTAGTCGTAATTGTTCTTGTATTTATGATGCTCAATCAGGTAGCTGTATTTCTCCAGGGCTTTGAGCAGGGGCGCAAAGTCGTAGTTCAGCGGTACATATATCTTGGTCACGTTCCTGCAACCCAGGCCAAAGTACATCATGATGTCGTCTGCCAGCGCCAGCAGCTCTTCCGTTGATTCTTTACCGGTAAGGATAGCGGCCGAGGTACGGTTATGCCGGATGATATGCGGGTATTTGGCAAAATAGTAATGGAAATACCGGGCGGAGTTGTTGCTGCCGGTGGCAATATAGGCGTCGCAGTTTTTCAGCATGTCATGTATTTCCGTCTGCCCGGCCTGGTCGGGGTACCATTCACTGATCTTTTCCAGGATATGTTTCATCAGGATCTCATCTTTACCGGAAAGTTTCATTTTTACCCGGTGCCCGCTAACAAACCCGCAGAGCCAGTCGTGGAAGCCCACCAGGGGAATATTTCCTGCGGAAACTATGCCCACCGTTTTGGGCGCCCGTTCTTCTGTTACCTTGTGATAGCCCTGCAGCCACTGCTGTAAAGGCTCAGGCGACAGGAAATAGCGGGTAATATTATCTATTGCATTGTCTATAAAGGAGGGAATAAACCAGCCGTTGGCAACATATGCGCGTTCTTTAACTGCTTCCAATTCCGGGCTTTTATCCGCCAGATACTGCCCCAGGCGCACCAATGCGGCTTCTTTTTCTGTTATGTTCATGAAACTGTATAAATAATGACCTAATTAAACCGGGAAAATTTTATTTTTGTCACACAAAATTAATGGCTTACTACTTAACCAAAAAGTTTACACTATGGCAATTAAGATAACAGACGAATGTATAAACTGTGGCGCCTGCGAACCGGAATGCCCCAACAATGCGATATACGAGGGTGGTGTTGAATGGGCAATAGCCGATGGAACCACCGTAAAAGGCGCCTATACATTGATGGACGGTAGTGTAATGGATGCTGACCAGCGGAATGCGCCTATCAGTGTAGATACCTACTATATTGTGCCCAACAAATGTACAGAATGCCAGGGATTTCATGAAGAACCGCAATGTGCCGCGGTTTGCCCGGTAGATTGCTGCGTTCCTGACGAAATGTACCAGGAAACCGTAGATGAGCTGATGGACAAGAAGGCAAAACTCCACATCTAAAATATTCTCAAGGAAGCTGAATAACCGTTCCTGCTCTGGCTGGGACGGTTTTTTTATGTAATTTGAACAGCCGCCGCCGGCCTGTGCAGTGGCTCTTGACAATTAACAAATAACCTTTAACTTTACCCGCTTATAGCAAAACATCTTATGAAGAAGAATATAGCTCTGGTAGCCGGTGGATATTCCGGGGAGTATGTGATATCCGTACAAAGTGCCGTAACTATTGAGAATAACCTGGACAGCAGTAAATATAATGTATACAAGATCATTATCACTAAAAACAGCTGGAGCCATACCGGGGCCGACGGGCTGGTGACTGAAGTGGACAAAAATGATTTTTCCTTAACCATCAACGGGGAAAAGATCACTTTTGATTCTGTATTTATCGGTATCCATGGTACACCGGGAGAAGACGGCCGCCTGCAGGGATATTTCGAAATGCTCGGTATTCCCTTTACCAGCTGTGGAATGGTTACTTCGGCACTGACCTTTAATAAGAGCTATTGCAATAAAGTGGTAGATGCGCTGAAGGTGGTGAATGTGTCCAGATCAGTACATATTTTCCGTCAGCAGCCATATGATACAGCAGAAATACTGCAGCAACTGCGTTTACCCGTGTTCGTGAAGCCCGCAGAAGGGGGTAGCAGCATCGGCATGTCTAAGGTGAAAACTGCGGAAGAACTGCAGCCGGCTATTGATAAGGCGTTTAAGGAAGATTCCCAGGTGCTTATCGAGGAGTTTATCAAAGGCAGGGAACTGACCATGGGGCTGTATCGTGCCAATGGCGCCATTACGGTATTGCCGATCACGGAAGTAGTGAGCAGCAAAGAGTTTTTTGATTACGAAGCGAAATATACCCCAGGGGTATCCAACGAAATCACCCCTGCGCCGGTAACGGACGATGTTGCCCGCCAGGTACAGGAAACCGCCACCGTTATTTATAATAAACTGAATTGCAAAGGCATTGTGCGCGTGGATTTTATCTATGAAGAAGGCACAGGGAAATTATATTTCCTGGAAATAAATACAATGCCCGGCCAGTCTGAAAACAGCCTGGTTCCGCAGCAGGTAAGAGCTGCCGGGAAAACACTGTCAGAATTTTATGGCCTGCTTTTGGAAGAAAGCCTGAAGTAAGGATTATCACACTTAATATAATTATCGTGTTCGACTTTATTACCAAACGCTCTTTTTTATTCAATCTGTTGGCGGTTATTGTAATGTTTTTTGCCCTGGCCCTGTTATTTTTCTCTATGCTGGGTGTCATCACCAAACATGGACAACAGCAAACCGTGCCGGATGTACATGGGAAAAATATAAAGGAAGCTATTGAATTGCTGGAGAAAGCCGGTTTTGAGGCCGATGTAAGGGATTCTATTTATATTGATTCCATTCCTCCCCTGGCCGTGTATGCGCAAACGCCCGATAAGGGAGCGCAGGTAAAAGTAGGCAGAACTATTTACCTGACCGTCAATAAAACAGTGGCGCCTATGGTAAAAATGCCGGACCTTGAAGGACTTACCTTCCGCAGCGCCGAAATGATGCTGAAAAGCATGCGGCTCAACGTGGGAGATACCATTTACAAACCGGATTTTGCCACCAACACGGTATTACAGCAGCTGCTGAACGGCAGGAAAGTGAAGCCGGGCACTGAAGTAGCAGAAGGCAGCAATATCACCCTGATCCTGAGCAGCGGAACCGGCAGCGTGGAAAACCCGGTGCCTAATTTTGTAGGGCTCACCTTTGCGGAAGCCCGGGAAATGCTCAGCGCCAGTAACCTTAACCAGGGCACGGTGATCATCGATCCCAGCGTAACCGATACGGCCAACGCCTATATCATTAAGCAGGTGCCTGCCCGTAAAAACGAGATCGGCGATTTTAATATGGTAAGGGCCGGTGAAAGCGTTGATTTCTGGTTATCCGCCACCAAGCCGGTCACCGACAGTACCGCTACAGTGAAACCTGTTGAACAGGAATAGTTGAAAATGATGTAATTTGATTCTAAATACTTAATAACATGCAAAACATTACGGCAGAAGAACTGAAACAACGTATTGACAGCGGCGAAGAGCTTTATATATTAGATGTAAGAGAGCCACATGAGCGTGCAGAGTTCAACATCGGTGGTACGCATATTCCTCTGGGCTTTGTACAGCAGATGCAGGTGGATGAAATTGAAGACTGGAAAGACAAGGAGATCATCGTGTATTGCCGCAGCGGCAACCGTAGCGGGCAGGCTTGTATGTTGCTCGATTCCATGGGCTTTACCAACACCAAAAACCTGGTGGGTGGTATGCTGAAATGGACAGAGCTGTATAAATAATATCATGACGTCTTCTGCGCCGGGTTACCAGGCGCAGAAGATTTTCTCCGCTAGGCTTTTTGCTCTACAATAGCCGTGGCTTCTATTTCCACGAGGTAACGGGGATCAATCAGTTTACTTACCTCCACCATGCTGGTTGCCGGCTTAATACTTTTAAAGAATTCCCCGTGAGCCCTTCCATATTCTTCCCACCTGGAGATATCTGTTACAAACATACGGGTGCGTACCACATCATGTAATGTGGCCCCTGCATTGATCAGCGCTGATTCTATTTTTGCCAGGGCAAATTTCGTTTGTTCATAGGCGTCACCTTCGGCTACTACTTTATCGTTATCGGATGCTACGGTGCCGGATACCTCAATGATATTGCCTGCCCTTACAGCACGGGAGTAGCCTACTTTCCCTTCCCAGAGCGCCCCGGAGGAGTAATTGGTGCGTTTCATAGTTGTTTTTTAGAGAGATGAGGAGATACACAAATCTACAACATCTTCTTTACTGTGTGGCGGCAGTGTTATCTGCAGGCGGCGGAGTAGTGGTCCTGAATTTCACCACCTTGCCCAGCAGGTCGAACCAGAAAGGCGCTCCCAGCGATATAGCCAGGGCCGTGATGCACCAGCCCGCAAATACCAGCCAGCCATTTTGCTGGAACGGATGCGTATAGCCGCACCGTACAGTGAGGCGGCCGCCCGTGGTGTCCGGAACACAGGCCCGGCTGATGCCCAGTACATTGGCCGCATCGCCGGCATCGTTGCGAAGCATGGCGTATACGCCGATCAGCGAGGTATCCGCCACAAATACGCGGATGGAGGTATCGGCCCGGAAAAAGGCGCTGTCTTTCTGCAGCACGTTTTTACGTATAAGCGTATCCGTGATAGCGGTATAGCCCGGGGCCCGGCTGGCGGCAAGCTGCACCAGCTGTGATCTTACGTTTTTGTCTTTCATCAGGATCCGCGCTATCGCAATGGAATCCACGTTAAACAATGCCGCAATGCTGATACCGATGCACAGCAGCCATGTTTGGGTTTGTTTACGGTACCAGCCGCTGGTACGGGTCATGGTTTCGTTGAACCAGCCTTCTATATTCACGCGGAAGGAGGGCATATTGTGCCCGGCGTCTTCAAACAGCTGCAGCAAATGCTCCCGCGTACCCGGCGCCAGGTGCAGGTAATTGTGCTCCAGCGCTGCCTTCATGGCCTGTGCATCGCTGCTTTTATGTTCCGGCACGCTGCTGCGCAACAGGTGCACCATCGTTTGGGAAAAGATCTGCGGGCTGATATAGGCCGGCCTGGAAGTAGCGCTGTTTTCCCCAAGACTGCGGATGGCCGGCATGTTGTAGAACTTTTTAAGAAAAGGATTTTTCCGGAAAGGCTCGAAGAAATAAACCACGCTCCATCCCAGTTCATAAAACCAATTGAAGAAGGTGAACTTTCCAAACCAGCCAAGATCTGTACTGTGATCATCCTCTTCCAGCATCCGGCGTAAGCCCTTGGTTAACAGCCGCGCCCTGGCATTGAAGATCCTGGCAAACAGCTCCTGTACCACGGAGGCCAGCAAACTGTATAGCAGGTAAATGAAAATAAGACCAAGCGCCACATCTATGGCCAGGTTACTAAACATAAGACAGGTATTAAGTTGACATATTTACATAAAAGTAAATATTTATATCAAAGATAAAAGTGGGCTACGCAATGTATTTGCAAACTCTCCGTTATGTTTTTTAACAAATTGCTGTGTCAGGCACAGCAATGAAACAATATATCTTTGCCAATATTTTAGTGATATGAAATTGAAACATTTAGCCTTGTGTTTGGGAATGGCAGCCAGCTTTGGCGCTTCCGCCCAGATTAAATACAGGGATACGCAGAAGAAGCCGGTTTTAGTTCCTTACGACAGCAGTATTGCCTTTCAGCATCTTACACCGGATATAGCCCAGTTAACGCTGGTTGGACAGGAGATCACTTTCCTGAAACTGAATCCGCGGCGCGCCGTGCGAAACAAGGAGGATACCTTGCTGGATAATCTTAAAATGAAAGCCGTAGTGGAGGTGCCGTATAAAAGCGTGCTTAAAGGCGGACATTTTTATACGCCCTACAAAGCCATAGAAAATAAAACATTCCGCATTGTTGATTACGACCGTAGAAACCTGGAAGGTACTACCACGCTGATTTTTACATTGCGCGATGAAGACCGGAAGCTGCTGCTTTACCAGGTGCCGGAAGATAATCTTCCAAACACTCCCGTGATTATCAACGGCAACTACGAATGGTTGAAACAACAGTATGTAGGAAGAAAATTACATCTCCGGAAAGAAAATAAAAAAACGGAAAACATACTGGACAACAACAAAGAGATAACATTAACCAATGAAGATGTTTATTCCTGTACAGATGTTGCCGTGATTTTTGCCGGTAAACAGAAGTATGGGCAGCCTTTCCTGATCGTTAAGAACAGCGAGAACCAGGAACTGGCTATTGGCGTGGGAAAAAGGAGTGAATACACTACCGGCCCGCTGATTGAAGAGTTTGAATAATCTTTTTAAGAGGAAAGCAGTATCGCTTTCCTCTTTTTATTTTGTGCCGCCGGATTCAAAAAAGCAGCAGCTGCCGCCTACCCAGGTATCCTGGTTGTTGAATCCCACGCCTATCATTTTGCTCTTGCTGATGCGGGCCAGGTTATGCACCAGCATGGGCCTTGCAGCGCCATCCTGCCAGATATAGATCATGCGTATTTCGCAGATGGCAGGCCCGGAAGGCGTTTCTATAGCGGGCGCATATTTCACTTTGCGTTGCAATATCCAGTTCTCCGGATCTTTGATCCGGTCAATATCTTCTGCTGTTACATCTATCAATACCCCTTGTCCTGCAAAAGAAAAGAGTGGCTTCAGCACATAATTTTCAAGGTCCGCAGGTACTACCGGCAATTCATGCAGGAACCAGCTTTTAGGCACATATTCACTGTGAATAAAGGGCATCATGTACTTGCTGATCCGGTAAAACCAGTTGGGGTGCGTGATCCATTCCACCTCCAGTTCCTGGAAAAGATTTACATGGTCGCCCAGGCTTCCGGCCTGCCGTTGCAGGTCGTCGAAAATGATCCTGTTATAAATGCGCTGTACACGGGTTTTTACGCCTTCTCTCATATAAAACAGCTGTTTACCTTCCTGTATGAGGGCGGTTAAACAAACGGTGGGAATATGCAGATTTTTTTCCGTGCTGTGAAAATCGATCCGTGTTTTTTGTTCTTCCGGCTTCACTTCCAGCAGTATCACTTCTTCCGGCGCATAAGGGCCAATGATCATATCACGCAGCAGCTGGTAATAGGCGGCTTCATCCAAACCGTTGAAAAAATTGCTGAGCGTGGCCGGTATGTTAAAATGTGTTTTAAAACGACGGGCCATCACTTCCTGGAAAGCCAGCATGGTAGGGAATCCCTGTAACTCGATGAGCTGGGGCGCCAGGGAATCATCGGCTGCTTTACAAACGGCAAAATCAATAACAATAAAATGCGGATGCTCATTTTCATGCGGCACTTTCAGCGCGGGCGGAATGGCATCGCGGGTAATGGTTTTAAAATCGGGGCGAAGCAGCACATCCACAATTTCCTCGCAGGCCTGTACCAGTTTATTACTGAGGGAGGCCGGTACAAACACCGGTGTTTCGGCTACCCTGAAAGCGGGCGTTACACCGGTATCTGCAGCAATGCCATCTAAAAAAGCCTGGTATTGCGCAGGGGTGAATTGTTGGTTATATGATTTTCTGACAGCGGGGATCATAATTTTTTAATTAGAAGAACGAGTGCTCATTATCATTATGCGCCGTTACCTGCGCCAGCCGTTCAATGGCAGCCAGCCTGTCGGACAACCGGCCATAAATAGCATAATCCAGGAATGCGGTAATAAAACGGTCGTGCGTAAGCATGATCCTGTCCGGATCGGTGAGCTGGTGGATCATGCTGTTATATTTTTCCAGGCCGTGATGGTTCACCACCTGTTTTTTCTTTTCTTCCTGTAGTAAGTACATGTGCATGCCGGCGGCATCTGCCTCGGGGTGGAACTGTGTACCAATAAAGTGCTCATTAAACCGGATGGCCATGGTAGCGCGTTCCAGCGGCACGTGCGGCCGTTCTTTCTCCAGTGCAATGACGTGCCCGCCCATTGCCTGCAGGTTCTCATAATCCAGTTCTATCACCTGCCAGTCGCGGCTATCCACAATATAAAAAGGATCCGGCAGCGCGCTGAATATTTTCTCCTGCATGCCTGCGGCGGTTTTGTGTACAGGGAATACGCCGAATGCGGGTGATTTCCGTTTGCATACATTGCCCAGTTTATAATAGCGGCACATGAGCTGGTAGGAATGACAGATAAAAAAGACCGGCTTTTTCACATCATGGGTCCGGTTCCATTCGAGGAGGTTTTCCACCAGGGAAAAATAGGCTGTTTCCCAGTCGCTGCCTTCACTGGCTACCGGGCTGCCGGGACCGCCAGTGGAAATATATATATCATAGGAAGTATCGGGAACCTGTATCTGCTGCCTTACTTCAAACTCATCAAATTGCAGGTCCAGCATGTGCATGCCGGCATATTTCGCCAGTATTTCACGGATACAGCGCATCCCTTCATTGGGAACACCTTCATACATATCCAGCACAGCCACCTTCCAGCTATTTTTTATCGGATGCATGGGGCAAAATTACGCGAAATTTATTTTATGGTGATTAGCAGCCCTGCAGGAACCGGCCCTGGATAAAATCCGTTACGGCTACGAGGTCGTTTGTATCGGCGTATACCTGCAATTGTTTATCTGCGCCTGTGCCGGTTTCCAGCAGTTGCGTGGTGGCGGCAATAATATCGCGGCTGCCGAGGTCGTCCACTACATCGTCGATAAAGTCGAGCAGTTCGGAAATAAGTGCGCGCGTATTTACTTCTATCTCCTTACCAAAATCAATCAGGTACCCGTCAATTCCATAACGGGAAGCCCTCCATTTATTTTCGTTGACCAGTGCGCGGTTGTAGATAATGAAATTGAGGTTCTGCATCCGCAGTTTATAGATCTTGGCGCATACCGCCTGGAAAAGCCCCGCTATCATGATGGTATCGTCCAGGGTGAGCGGTACATCGCAAATGCGGAATTCCACGGTATTAAAGAAAGGATGTACCCTCAGGTCCCACCATACTTTTTTGGCATTGTCGATACAGTTGGTTTTTACCAGCAGTTTTATATAGTTATCGTATTCTTCTATGCTGGCAAAATAATCGGGGATACCGGTGCGGGGAAATTTATCAAAAACCTTTGTACGAAAGGATTTGAAGCCGGTGTTACGCCCTTCCCAGAAAGGGGAGTTGGTGCTTAATGCAAAAATATGCGGGAGAAAATAGCGCACGGAATTGGCGATGTGAATAGCCATTTCCCGGTTCTCCATTCCAACATGCACATGTAAACCAAAGATGAGGTTGGAGCGTGCGGCATCCTGCATTTCATTTACTATTTCAAAATAGCGGGGATGATCGGTGATCAGTTGTTTTTCCCATTTGCTGAAAGGGTGGGTACCGGAGGCGCCGATGCTGAATCCCAGGTCGCCGGCTATTTGCGCAATAGTGCGGCGCAGGAAGGCAACATCTTTCCGGGCCTCGTGGATATCTGCACAAATTTGTGTGCCTACTTCCACCACGGCCTGGTGAAACTCCGCTTTTACCTGGTCGTTGATCACCTTATGGGCCTGTTCTACTATTTTTTGTTCATGTGATCTGAGCTCCCGGGTAACAGGGTCCATTACCATATACTCTTCCTCGATCCCCAGCGTGAACGCCTTAAACATGTTGTTAGCTTTAGCTTTTAGCTGCGGGTATGCAGCGGTAATTACAGCAATTTATTTCAGCGGTTAAAAATGAATGCCGTCTGCAAATGTAGGGTAGATAAACGGTTTCATTTTTCTTTTTGTTGTTTTTTCACCGGGCTTTTTTTAGGAGTGGTTTTTTTCTCCTTTCCTGCGGTACTTTTCTTTTCCTTTACCGGTGAGGTTTTCTTTTCCTTTGGAGCGGTGGTTTTCTTTTTCTCCGTGGTAGCTGCCGGTATTGCTTTTGCGCGGCCGGGATGCACAAATTTGCCCCAGGTGAGATTGTCTTTCCCTGGTTTTTGTGCGATTGCTCTTTCTATGGCGTACCTGGCCATGGTTTCCACCACCCATTCAAAGTTTTCTTCACCGATAGAGTGAAGATCGGCATCCGGCGCAGGGTTGCAGAAGTCGATCGCATAAGGCACTTCACTGCGCACTGCTATTTCTACGGTATTGAAATCGTATCCCAGGTATTGATGCAGGGCAAGTACCTGCTCAGTGATCCGTTCCGCCAGCTCAGCGCTGGGCTCATAATCCGCCTGGTAACGCAGGTGCGGTGCATTTTTGGGATTGTAGGGCATGATGCGCACATCTTTACCGCCTATGCAAAAGCAGCGGTAATACTGGCTGAAGTCTATCTCTTCCTGTAACATCATTACCAGCTGGCCGGTTTCACCGTGTTTATGGAAGAAGTCATCTTTATCCTCTACGCGGTATACATGTTTCCATCCGCCGCCGGCGTAGGGTTTCATGTATGCAGGGAAGCTCACATATTCGAAAATGCTGTTCCAGTCGAACGGGTAAATGAGGTTACGGAACGATTGGTCCGTGGTATCATCCGGCAGTTTATTGGAAGGCAGCAATACGGTGCGCGGCACATTTACGCCAATCTTTTCCGCGAGGGCGTTGTTGAAGAATTTATCGTCGGCGCTCCACCAGAAAGGGTTGTTGATAACGGCGGTACCGGTGGCGGCTGCATTTTTCAGGTAAGACCGGTAGAAGGGCACATCCTGTGAAATACGGTCTACAATCACTGCATAGCCCGGATCGGTGTTCTGCATTACCTTGTCGATGGTCACAAATTCCGCGAAGATACCGGGAGGGTTAATGCGGTTTACACGGTCTACAAACGCTTGTGGAAAAGTGTTTTCCTGTCCGAAGAGGATCCCTATTTTTTTCATGGTGCTTACTTGATAAGTGAAACATAATACGGCAACATTTCCCGCCATACGGGCCAGTCGTGCGTGGTTTGTGGACGGATATCCAGCCAGTGGGCTATTTTTTTACCGGCCAGTATACCAGACAGCTGTTCGTTCTGTGGCCGGGTTATATCGTTGTCGGCCACTCCCAGCACGATGCCCATGCGCCAGAGGTCTTCATGCTGGTTGTCCGGCACATAATCGGCCGGGTTATTATAGTATACGTTATCATCATAGTGCCCGTCCATCCGGAACCTGATATCAAAGATACCGCTGAGGCTGAACAGGTACGACACACGGTCCGGGTGCCGGAATGCAAAGTTGGCGGCATGATACCCGCCGAAACTGCAGCCGGCGGCCACTATCCGCTGATGCCCGGTTTCCGCGGTTATCCGTGGCAGTATTTCTTCCATCAGCAGTTTATCATAACAGGTATGATTATACGCTCTTTGTTCCGGGGAAATACTTTTGTTATACCAGCTGAGGGCATCAATACTGTCGGGGCAATACACTTTAATCCTTCCTTCATCAATAAACCATCGCATGGCTTCAATCAGGCCAAAGTCCTTGCTTTCATAGTAACGGCCCATGGAGGTAGGGAAGAGGAGCAGGGGGTACCCGCTATCGCCGAATACCAACATCTCAAATTCCTTTCCCAGGTTGGGAGAATGCCATTTTACATAGTTTTCGGTCACAGGGAAGTGTTTAGTTAAATTTAAAAAAGATTATTGGTTTATTGGTAAATTGTTGCGGTGCAAACACGTCAACATTTTATCAATTCTGTGCACCTGCAACGGAGTATGCAGCTGGGCAGCTACTTCACGGGTACATCTCCACATATACTTTTACTGGTAAATGATGGTCAGGAATTACCCGGTTTATTACCCGGGCTGCCGGCAACGGTACTGGCAGTGGGCATTCACGCGGATGCCGACCGGAAAGCTATTTATGGTACTGCGGGCGTGCCGGATTACATGGGGCAGGGGCAATTGGCGGGGAACTATACCCGTTTTATTATTGATGAGCTGCTGCCCTTCCTGCAACAGCAGTACCCCGGTTTGCAAATTGTAAAACGTGCTTTTGCAGGCTTTTCCCTGGGCGGTTTATCCGCATTGGATATTGTGTGGCGGCACCCGGATCTTTTCGGGCTGGCCGGCGTTTTTTCCGGTTCCCTATGGTGGCGCAGCAAACCGCTGGGCGAGGGATATAATGATGATACCGACCGTATTATGCACCAGCTGATCCGCGCAGGCAGCTATCACCCGGGGCAACAGTTCTTTTTTGAGTGTGGTACGGCAGACGAAACGGCAGACAGGAACAACAACGGGGTGATTGACAGTATTGATGATACGCGGGACCTGATAAAGGAGCTGTTAAAAAAGGGCTACAAACCGGATAAGGATATTTTCTCCCTGGAGATTCCAGGTGGCCGTCATGATATGGCCACCTGGAAAACTGCGATGGATCTTTTCTTACAATTACCTTTTTTCTATTAATAGTTAACGGCAATGCCTATATTAAATGAGGCGCCTCTTCCTTTGGAATAGAATCCCGGCTGCATAAACCACTGGGAGCGGGCGGGGAAATAATCCTCGTTAAAGAGATTATCGATACCTAATGTAAGTAATGTGCGTGGAGCTACTTTGTAGCTGGCATTGAGGTTCACCAGGTTGTATGCTGATACCTTTCCTTCGTTGCCATTGTATACGCCTTTGGCATTTTTCTCAAACCGGTTCCGGCCATTTACGCCCATGTACTGTAAACGTACTTCCAGCGCGGGCAACGGACGATAGGCGATGCTGCCGCTTACTTTAGGCGGCGCAATTCTTCTGCCGTTCAGGTACACATTATAACTGCCGCCTGCTTTAGCGGTATCCGCTTTACCTTCCACGTAGCTGTAGCTGGCGCTGATATCGAGGTTATGCAGTACCTGGTATTGCAGCGACGCTTCAACACCGTAGATGCGTTCCGGTGTTCTGCTTACATTGAACAGTTCGGTGTTGGGATCAAAGATCATGTCGGCCCCGAGTTTGGATGTGCTGATAAAACCGCTCAGCTCAAACCGGAGTTTTTTATGCTCACTTACAAAGCCAAGCTCATAGTTATTTACCAGTACTGCTTCCGTATTGATCTTTTTGATATCATTTACTTTCGCATCGCGCAGCGCTAAGCCAACATCAGATACAGAAAAGCCCTGTGAAAAGCTGAAGTAAGGCATAAAGGCCGGCAGGCGGTTATAACGGATGCCTGCATTAAACAGGGTAGCGGTATAATCCAGGTCGCCTCCTTTTACAGCAATGCTTGGGGCGCTCACGGTACCGTTGGCGTTCGTAAGTTGCAGGGTGGTGTAATCGTTTACGCTTACACGTACTTTTTCCACACGTACACCTGCTTTCAGGATGAGGTTTTGCCAGAGCGACCATTGTGTTTCCGCAAACGGCGCATAGTTCAGCATATGCATTTCCGGTACCCAAACCCTGCCGTCTACCAGTGGCTGCGATGTTTTGTTGCTCAGCAGGTCCGCGCCATAGGAAAGCGTACCGTTAAAAGCCGGCTTGTTCAACAGCGGGGAGTTGAACATCAGCCTTAAGCCTTTCTTTTTATCGATGGTATGGGATTGTCCGTCGCCTCCTTCAAAGCGGCCGAACGATACATAAAAGATATCGTCTCTTGATTCATAATAGGCATCTGCGGAAAGAGAGGTGCCACCAATGAGGCTGTCGGCCTGGTATTCCAGGTGCAGGGTTTGATTGCCCCTCGGGCCGGTGGGAACGCCGGCAGGCTTGCCCAATACGCCCGAAGCGGGAATGCCTTTGGCAATATCCCCGTTCACCAGGGTATAATTGGAGTTCTGCTGGCTGCGGTAATAGTTGTACATCAGCTGGATCCGCTGACGGCTGTTCACCTGGTAGCCTACTTTGGCAAAGGCGTTGTAGCTGTCTGTTTCGCCCAGGCTGTAGTTGGGGCCTACCAGTTTGCCTTTTGCGTCTTTAAACTCGCCGGTTTGTTCGGCTACGCCGCTTACTATATAATCGAACTTTTTATATTTTCCCTGTAATACCTGGTTCAAACGGCCACCCACGCTGTTTTTGATGCTGGTGAGAGAACCGGTGGCATTGATCATGGTTTTACCGGAGAGTATTTTATCTTCTTTGGGCGTAACGGTGATGTAGTTGATCAACCCGCCGGTAGCGCCGTTGCCGTAAATAGCGGTGGCGCCTTTCAGCACTTCCACTCTTTCCAATACGGAAGGGTCGATGGAGCGCATGTCGACCTCCCCGTTGCGGAGCGGGGTAGACTGCGGCACGCCGTCGATCATGATCAGCACAGAGCGGCCGCGGAGGGATTGCCCCACGTTGCTGTTGGTTTGGGTACCGGGCGCCAGGCCGGGTACTTCCCTTGCAAGGATGTCTGTAACATCGGTGTTCACGGTCATGTCGTTCTCCAGTGTTTTCCTGGTGATAACGGTTACCGAGGAGGGAACGTTATCCAGGGTTACCGGTTTGCGGTTGGCGGAAACAACTATTTCTCCCAGTGCTCTTGGTGTGCCCAGTGTATCTTTTTTATTGTTTTTCTCCTGCGCCAGCAGTGGTGCGGTGATTCCGCAGCCGGAAAGGAGAAGCAGGTATAATTTCTTGTGTAACATGTAGTGTGGTGCCGTTTTTAGTTTGGCCGTTTTTATTTCGGGGAGCGAAGTTAGGTAAAAGGAGGTGGGGGGATTTACGCAATCGGGAAAATTTTCAGGGGATGTTTTTGCCCGGGAGGGAGGGGAGCTGAGCGGCCGCCATAGGTGTGGGTTTCAGAGATAACCCATATATAACCCTTATAT
The DNA here is from genome assembly GCF_036569185.1 of Chitinophaga sp. Lineage (GTDB taxonomy): Bacteria > Bacteroidota > Bacteroidia > Chitinophagales > Chitinophagaceae > Chitinophaga. Next base: position 2,692 of record NZ_DATCRD010000270.1, on the reverse strand, counting down.
AACCCTTAGGTAAGTGTTATATAAGATATATCTATAAGATAAGGGTTATGTAAGGGTTATGGTAAGGATATTTTTAGCTGTAGTGAGGATAATTGTATAAAAACAGCAGGTTATAAACACTGTATTCACCTCTTTGGGATACCAGTTCATTCCTGGTGGCCCCTGCGATATAGGGCCAATAAAAAAGCGATTAAGTAAAAACATGTTTTACTTAATCGCTTTTTAAAGATTGCGCATTAAACAAGGTACTCTTTCAGTACTCTGTTAATAGCCAGAGCCTTTTTAATTAAGAAATTAGTCTTAGAAGCTGTATCTCAGACCAAGCTGCATACCCCATGTGCTGAGGTTACTGCGGGTATCCTGGAACGGACTGGTAAGCAAGGTGTTATTATCAACATTCGTCATGTTGTAAGTAACCTTACCGGTTGCATCCACACCTTTGCTAACCAGCGGGTTGGCAAAAGTAACCTGCTGTCTTACGCCCCAGTTTTTATTCAGGAGGTTAGGGAGGTTCAACATGTCCACGCTAAATTGTAAAGTGTGACGCATGTTGTTTTTAGTAGTGATATAGAAGTCCTGCAGGAAGCGGGCATCCAGCTTGTTGTACCAGGGGAGGAGTGCGCCGTTTCTTTCTGCGTATTCACCTTTATGTTTGTTCAGGTATTTGCTGTTGGAGATGAACTGGTCGTAAGCGGCCTGTTGTTCGGCAACAGTAAATTGTCTGGTAGAGTTTCTCGGAGTAAACGGTGCAAAGTTTACGTCAGTACCTTTTGCATAGATATACATCAGATCGGCAGCGTTGTTACCATCGCCGTTGATATCACCGTTCACAACATAGCTGACTCTGCCCAGGTTTTGTCCTTCGTAAAACAGCGACAGGGTAGAAGCAAAGTGCTTGGCATATTCCCTGCGGTAGGAGATGTTAGCTATTACACGATGAGGAATAGAGTACTGAGAGTTATACAGTTCAATGGCATTGGAAGTACCGATGTTAGGGTTCAGTTGCCAGATTGAAGCAGCCTGGTTACCCGGGTTACCGGTTACATCTTTAGCACTGGTGAATGTGTAGGCCACGGAACCATATAAACCATTAGAGAAGGTTTTGGTTACCTGGGCGGTTAAAGCCAGAGAGTTACCTTTGGAAGTGTTTTCCATCAGGATAACAGAAGTCTGGTTTACGTTTACGAATTTATCACCTTTAGTTTGCGTAGACGGATACCTTGGACGGTCATCGCCATTGGCATCCAGCTGACCGGTTGGAGCTTTCAGATTGGCGTTACGCATTCTTACAGCGTTGATGTCTTTGGTATACATCGCATCGAAAGTGAATATGAAACCAGCACCCAGGGCCTTGTCAGCACCGATATTTGTTCTAAATACCTGAGGGAATTTAAAGTCAGGATCAATCAGGGTAAAGCCTGCAGGTGCTACATTAGACGGAGTGGTCGGGAATTTACCCAGGTAAGCGCTGGGATCGGTATTGAATCTGATACCAGCCAGATCAGCAGCTTTGTTGATTACTACCTGGTTCTGATACATACCACTGTTGGTGGGCATGTTGGTTAGGTAAACGAAAGGTATTTTACCGGTAAAGATACCAGTTCCACCGCGAACGATGAAGGATTTATCACCTTCAACATCCCATCTGAAGCCAAAACGGGGCGACAGCAGGATACGATTTTTAGGCCATTTGCCAGTGCTGTAGTTAGTCATGTTGCCATCCTTGTCAGGGAATTGGAGGGCGCTGATAGCAGGGTTTTCCAGTGGCTGCTCACCATATATCGGCAAGTCAGCACGTACACCTAATGTCAGTCTCAATTTTTCATTCACCTGGTATTCATCCTGTGCATAAACACCCAGTTGGCCAATTTTCAGTTCTGCTGAATATACCTGGGGGGTACCTGGTACAAGGGAATAAGTGTTGGCGTAATATGCAGGCGCCTTGTCGGTCATGAAATCATTCAGGGTATTATAGATATAGTAGCTGGATGATCCTGGCATGAACATGTTACCCAGTTTTTGATGCTCATAGGTAATACCGCCAGTGATGGTATGCTTGTTAGCGTAGTAGGTAAAGTTATCAGTTGCAGAGAAGATCTTGTTAATTACGTCGTTATTACGGGTATATGGATCTGTTCCGAAGCTGATGTAGTTTTTACCGGCGCCATCAAAAATATCGACTGTCGGGAACGGGGAACCCAGTGAATTACGGGTATCCTGGTTCTGGGTATAGGTAAGGATTAACTGGTTCGACATTTTAGCACTGAAGGTACTGTTCAGTTCCACTGTACCGCTTCTTACAGTATGATCAAAGCCATAGTTGGAATTGTTGAACGACATAGAAGCCGGACCAAAACGGTTGTTTGGCAGACGGGTGTCGCCATTGGCAGAACCTCCGGTTACAAAGAAGGGCCCGATAGTGGTGTTAGGAACGCTGGTGGCATTCAGCATAACTACTTCAGAACCTTTAAAGTCGCTGTACTTCAGCGTTAATTTATGTACAGAGTTGATGTTCCAGTCAATTTTAGCGAGGATCTTGTGGTTCTTGGTATCAAATGTCGGGAAGTTGTCGTAAGCTCCCGGATCGTAACCATATTTAGAGTTAAGGAAATCAGACAGTTTCTTCAGTGAATCGATAGGAGTGGAAGACACTGTACCTTGTCCTGAACCACCTTTAGGAGTGGTAGTGATG
>NZ_DATCRD010000269.1:0-12087 GCF_036569185.1 Chitinophaga sp. | reverse complement strand
TAATCCTGAGTCAGACAAAATCCGCGTATCGCCGAAGGCGATTAGTGCATGAACTCTTTAATATCCTGCATGATCCTTTTGGCAATATTATCTGCGGTGGTTTCGTTCTGGCTTTCTGCGTAAATACGGATAATGGGCTCTGTATTGGATGTACGGAGATGTACCCAGTCTTTATCGAACTCGATTTTCAACCCGTCTTCTGAATTTAAAGGCTGGTTCTTATACTTCACCTTGATCTTTTCAAAGATGGTTTTTACATCCACACCTTTATCCAGTTCTATTTTATTTTTGGAGATGAAATAGTCGGGATAGCTGTTGCGTAAGGCTTTGATGCTTTTTTTGCTATGCGCCAGGTGGCTCAGGAAAAGACCGATACCGATCAGGGCGTCGCGGCCGTAGTGAAGGTCGGGAACAATGATGCCGCCGTTGCCTTCTCCGCCGATCACCGCGTTGGTGTCTTTCATTTTCTTTACTACATTCACTTCGCCTACTGCAGAAGGGGTATATTGACCGCCATGCTTCAGCGTTACATCTTTCAGCGCCTGGGTAGACGACATATTGGAAACGGTATTACCTTTTCTTTTGCTCAGCACATAATCGGCTACCGCCACCAGGGTATATTCTTCGCCAAACATGCCTCCATCTTCACAAACAAAGCAAAGACGGTCCACATCCGGATCAACGGCGATGCCAAGGTCGGCATTGGACTTATTTACTTCATTGGAAAGAGCGGTCAGGTTTTCTGCCAGCGGTTCAGGATTATGGCTGAATTTTCCGTTTACTTCCGCAAACAGCACTTCTACTTCTTCCACACCCAGTGCTTTCAGCAGGGGCGGAACAAATAAGGCGCCGGTAGAATTTACCGCATCCACCACAATTTTGAAATTGCGTGCTTTAATGGCAGGCACATCCACCAGCGGATAGTTTACTACCAGGTCGATATGTTTCTGGAGGTAAGAATCGTTGGCAGTGTAGGAGCCTAGTTTATTTACGTCCGCGAAGTTAAAGTCTTCCTGTTCTGCTATCTCCAGCAGCTGGGCGCCATCTTCCCCGGAAATGAATTCGCCTTTGCTGTTCAGCAGCTTCAATGCGTTCCATTCTTTAGGGTTATGGCTGGCGGTAAGAATAATACCGCCTGCGGCATTTTCCATCGTAACTGCCAGTTCCACGGTAGGGGTGGTAGATAAACCGAGGTCTACTACATCAATACCAAGCCCGTTCAGGGTGGATACTACCAGGTTTTTTACCATTTCGCCGGAAATACGGCCATCACGGCCTATTACCACCTTACGGTTGTCTGTTTGCCGGCTCAGCCAGGTGCCGTAGGCAGCGGTGAATTTTACCACATCTAATGGAGAAAGTCCCTCGCCGGGCTTACCGCCTATGGTTCCGCGTATGCCGGATATCGATTTGATCAGTGCCACAAGATTCAATTTTTAAAGGAAGGCAAATATAAAAAAATCCATTCCAGAAATCCTAATTATGAAAAGATGACCATTCACAGGCCGGTGTTATCCCTATTTTTAAATTTTACACATGCACTTTTCACTATATTTGCAGCTACGCTTTTCAAAAAACAGCTATACGTTACATGCAATACTCGTGGAAGAATATACCCCGGTATATTCGTTATGTGTTTGTTCAAACGCTTTACCTCTTCCTGCTAATGGTAATGTTCAGGGCTATTTTTTACCTGTTCTTCTTTAAAACCACCATTACAGCGCATGCAGCGATACTCAAAGCCTGGAACCTGGGATTAAGATTTGACCTCCGGTTGGCACTTTACCTCATGATCCCCATTTTGTTATTAACGCTCATCACCCGGAATAAATTTTTTACCTCGCGGGCTATACGTAATATCAATTTTACTTATTTCTTTTTTATTTACCTGCTGCTCACCCTTCTTTATATCCTCGACCTGGGTCATTATGATTACCTGGGGCAACGCCTGGACCCTTCTGTATTGAGGTTTCTCGCAAAAGGGGAACGGGCGGATAATGCCCGGATGGTATGGCAAAGCTACCCGGTAGTGAGAGGCGCTTTAGGGATTTTTGTTTTCATGTTCCTGGTATACCGCCTGCAGAAAGCTACCTGGAGGAAATTCGCTGCCCAGCCGGTGATCCACCTGCGTAAATGGCCTTTTACCGGTTATGTGACCGGGATGGTATTACTGTTTGCGGCAGGGATTTACGGCAACATCGCTTATTTCCCGCTTCGCTGGAGCCAGGCCATGTTTACCCGCGATAACGGCGTAACCAGCCTGGGGCTCAATCCCATCCTGTATTTTGCGTCCAACTTCTCTGTAAAGGGCGACACTTACAACCTGGAAGCGACCAAAAAATATTATCCATATGTAGCTTCCTATTTTAAAGTGGACTCCACCGATGTGAATAACCTCAACTATGTTCGTACCGTGGCGGGCGATAGCAGCAAGCCCCGGCTCAATGTTGTGCTGGTAATGCTGGAATCGACCGGTGCGGCAGTAACCAGTATGTATGGCAATCCCATGCAGGCCACGCCCAACATGAAACGGCTGGCCGACAGCGGCATCCTGTTCAAGAATTTTTACGTGCCGGCCATCAGTACCGCCAAAACGGTATTTGGCGTACATACCGGTTTACCTGATATCACTGCCGTGAAAACAGCCAGCCGCCATCCCAAAATGCTGGACCAGCGGATTGTAATGGACCAGTTCAAAGGATATGATAAACTGTACCTGTTGGGCGGCAATACCAACTGGGCCAATATCCGCGCGGTGTTCACCAACAATGTGGAAGGGATCCGTATTTATGAGGAAGGCATGTATAAATCCGGAAAGGCTGATGTATGGGGGATCTCCGATTATGACCTGATCACTGAAGCGAGTGGTATTTTTAAGGAAGATAATGATAAGAAGCAGCCTTTCGTGGCCTTCCTCCAGCTGGCAGATAATCACCCGCCCTACACTACCACCAGTGGCGCCGGCGATTTCAAAAAGGTGACGGAGAAAGACCTGGACATGAAAAAGTTCAAACAATCGGGCTTTGTATCGGTCGACCAGTTCAATGCCCTGAGATATGAAGATTATAACGTGGGACATCTTATAGATATGGCGCGTAAAGATGGTTATCTTGATAATACCATTTTTGTATTTTTCGGAGATCATAACTGCGTGCTCAACCCATACAGCTTTATGCCGCTGCCGGAATATGAGCTGTCTACCGGCGGCGTACATGTAACCGCATTTATGTATAGTCCGAAACACCTGGCGCCGCAAACTGTAACCACTCCCGGCAGCCTGCTGGATGTGTATCCCACAGTAGCGAAAATGGTGGGAATGCCTTACAGGAACTATACATTGGGCACAGATCTTTTCGATAGTGCCCGGGTGAACGATAAATATGTGTTTATGACCTATCTGCGTAACCAGATGCCTTTTTACGCAATATTGGGCGATCGTTACCTGTACGAAATAAATATGGTTACCAATGCTACTGCATTGTACGACCTGAAAGGTGATCCGTTGAAGAATATCAGTGCACAGCAGGCGGATACAGCAAAAAGCCTTGATAATTTAACACGTGGCTTTTACGAAAGCACCCGATATTTGATGTTTAATAATAAAAAATAGCTGTTACCTTTTGTTGATAGCTGCTGCACAAAACATGGAAGTAGATAAACTATGGTTTAAGGATTGGTTTAATTCTCCCTACTATCACCTGTTGTATAATAACCGGGATGAAAGGGAGGCTGCGGCATTTATCGATAAGTTGCTTACCTACCTGCAGCCCGCACCCGATGCGGAAATGCTGGATGTGGCCTGTGGAAGGGGGCGGCACGCTAAATACCTGGCAGACAAAGGTTATTATGTAACCGGGATCGATCTGTCTATTGAAAGCATTAATGTGGCAAAAAAGCTGGAGAACGACCACCTGAGCTTTTTTCAGCATGATATGCGTTTACCTTTTTGGGTAAACTATTTTGATGTGGTGTTTAACTTCTTTACCAGCTTTGGTTACTTTGAAACGCAGCGCGATAATGACAATGCCCTGCGCACACTTGCCAATGCGCTGAAACCGGGAGGTAAACTGGTGCTGGACTACCTGAACAGCAGCTATGTGGCCACCCACCTGGTGACGGATGAAGTAAAGGAAAAAGACAATGTGGTATTTGATATCCGCCGGGAACTGAAAGCGCATAAATTTATGAAGCAGATCAGTATCCTCGATAAGGAGAAAATGCGCCGCGCTACCTACACCGAAAGCGTGAACGCCTTTACCAGGCCGGAATTTGAAGCCATGTTTGCCAGGCAGGGGCTTGCAATAACAGAAATATTCGGCGACTATCACTTTAACAGCTATGATGAGCAGCGTTCGCCACGACTGATCATTATCGCCACAAAATCGTAGCCATGCTTGAATCGATATTACGCGGGGATCTCCGGCTTTTTTTTCATATCAACGGGCAATGGTACAATGGATTCCTGGATGTGGTGCTGCCTTTTTTAAGGGAGCCGTTTGTTTGGGCGCCGCTGTACCTGTTCCTGGCGCTGTTTGTCACTATTAATTATGGCTGGAAAGGTCTTTTCTGGATCCTGTTTTTCCTGCTGTGCTTTGCAGTAGCTGATCAGAGCAGCCTGTACCTGAAAAGCGCCATTGGAAGGGTGAGGCCCTGCAGGGATCCGCTGGTGTCGCACTATGCCCGGGTACTGGTGGTGTATTGTCCCATGAGCGGAAGTTTTACTTCCAACCATGCCGCCAATCATTTTGCCCTGGCTACATTTTGTTTCATAACTTTAAAACATGCATTTCACCGGTACGCCTGGTTATTCTTTGTATGGGCCGCTGCTATCGGCTATGCACAGGTATATGTAGGGGTGCACTACCCGCTCGATGTAGCAGGTGGCGCGGTACTGGGTATTTTAATCGGGCTGCTGAGCGGCAGTTTTTTTCAACGCCGCATAAGACTGGAGCCTGAACTCGCATCATGAACTGGAACTATCTGATACTGATACTGGCTGCAACCATTGCTGGTGGGATGATCCCCATGACAGTAAAACGCATTAATGCCAACTTTTCTATTTACCTGCTTGCATTTACAGGGGCTTTTCTTTTTGGTGTGATCATTATGCACCTGTTGCCCGAAGTATATGAAGAGCTGGGGCACCAGGCAGGCATTTATATTGTGCTGGGATTTTTCCTGCAGGTATTCCTGCAGCAGCTTTCTCATGGAATGGAGCACGGACATACCCATATGCCGCAGGAGCATCACCATCATATTGCTGTAACACCGCTGCTGCTGGGGCTTTCCATTCATGCGTTCATGGAAGGGCTGCCACTGGGATTTAAATACAGTGATCATTCTGCGCTGCCATCGCTGATGGCAGGCGTAGCTGCTCATAAGATCCCGGAAGCATTAACGCTGATCACGGTGATGATGCATGCGCACCGCAAACGCGCGGAGCTCTGGCGGATCCTGGTCATTTTTGCGCTGGTAACGCCGCTGGCAGCAGTATTGGCAGGTTGGCTGGGTAGCCGTTTTGAAGTGGTACAACATTATCTTTTATACGTAGTGGCGCTGGTGGTGGGGGCATTTTTGCATATTTCCACTACTATCTTTTATGAAAGCGGCACAAAACATCATGAGCTCAGCAGGAAAAAAGTACTGGCAATAGCCATAGGCCTGATCCTGGCATTTCTGACCCTGATATTTGAATAATTTTTTATTTTTAGGCTTTATATATGGAAGTCGTCATTATCCTCATCCTTATTTTATTGAACGGCCTGTTCTCGATGTCGGAGATAGCATTGGTCTCGGCCCGGAAGATCCGATTGGAGAACCAGGCCAATAAAGGGGATGAAAAAGCAAAGGCAGCTTTAAAGCTGGCCAACAATCCGGACACCTTTCTCTCTACCGTGCAAATCGGTATTACCCTGATCGGCATCTTAACGGGTATTTATTCAGGCGAGAACATCAAAACCGATGTGATGGCCTGGCTGAACACCTTCCCGCTTATACAGCCTTACAGCAGCGTGGTGGCTACTATCCTTATTGTAGTGGTGATCACTTATTTTTCTATGGTATTGGGAGAACTGGTACCTAAACGCATAGGGCTGGCCCGGCCCGAAGCCATCGCCAAGTTTATGGCTAAGCCCATGCAGGTGCTTTCCTGGCTTACTTTCCCATTCATCTGGCTGTTAACGGTTTCTTCCGCCGCTCTCATAAAATTATTCAACCTCAAATCAGGGGAGCCGCATGTTACGGAAGAAGAGATCAAAGCCATCATTAATGAAGGCACCAGCTCCGGCGCCATTGAAGAAACAGAACAGGAAATTATAGAAAGGGTATTTCACCTGGGCGACCGAAATATCACTTCGCTCATGACCTATCGCAACGATATTACCTGGCTGGATATCAATGATGACCCCGCTACCTACCGGCAAAGGATCCTTGAAAGCCTGCACTCGGTGTATCCCGTTTGCGACGGACAGATAGATACCATTAAAGGACTGATCACTATCAAGGACCTGTATTCCTTATCCGGCGATGCTGCCAGGCTCGCAGAAATTATCCGCAAACCGCTGTTTGTGCCGGAAAATAATACCGCTTACCAGGTATTGGAAAAATTCAAGGAAACACATCTGCACGCCGCTTTTATTGTGGATGAATATGGCACCTTCCTGGGAATGATCACGCTGAATGATATACTGGAGGCCATTGTGGGCGATATGCCGGAAACAGCTGAAAGCGATGATTATGAAATGGTGCTCCGGGAAGACGGTACCTGGCTGGTAGATGCACAGATACCGTTTTACGATTTCCTGGAAGAATTTGATAAGGAAGACTGGATGACCGAATTTGAGCAGGATTTTGATACGCTGGCAGGTTTCATCCTGCATCACCTGGAACATATTCCGCAAACAGGCGAGAAGTTCTCCTGGCGAGATTTTACCTTTGAAATAGTGGACATGGATGCACATCGTATCGACAAAGTACTGGTTACACCGCCAACAACAACAGAAGAAGAATAGGCTTGCTCTCCTTCCCGGATAAGTAATAACCGCATGCGTAATTACCCGTAATTCGACGAATGGGGTTGTTATTTATTTGGATAAATCTAGCTTTATGCTAATTTTGAGCACTTTTTTACATATACAAATAATTTAATTTAAGATAAGATGGTTGCAATAGGAAGTAAGGCACTGTCCCTGGAAGAAGTGTACAGGGTCCTTTTGGGCGGCGAAGAGCTGACGTTGGAAACAGCCGCTTTGCAGCAGGTAGAAGCCAGTTTTCTATTCCTGGAGAAGTTTTCTGCAAAGAAACTGATCTATGGTATCAATACCGGTTTTGGTCCCATGGCCCAATACCGTATCAGCGATGAGGATACGTTCCAGTTGCAGTATAACCTGATCCGCAGCCATAGCTCCGGGGCAGGGAACTGTATGTCGCCTTTGCACACCAAAGCCCTCATGATAGCGCGTTTGAGCAGCTTTATGCAGGCGCATTCCGGTATTCATCCGGAAGTGGTACATCTTTTAAAAGACCTGATCAATAAAAACGTATATCCCTGTGTGTTTGAGCATGGCGGTGTAGGCGCCAGCGGCGACCTGGTACAGCTGGCCCACCTGGCGCTGGTACTGATCGGGGAAGGAGAGGTTTGGTATGAAGATAAATATCAGCCTACGGCAGATGTATTTGCAAAATTAGGCCTGAAGCCCATAGGCATTCACGTGAGAGAAGGCCTGGCCATTATTAACGGTACATCCGCTATGACGGGTATAGGGCTGATAAACCTTATTGAAGCAAAGAAATTATTGGGATGGTCAGTGGTATTATCTGCCATGATCAATGAAATAGTGGAAGCATTCGACGATCATCTCTCTGCAGAACTGAATGCCGTAAAAAAGCATGAAGGCCAGCAAAAGATTGCAGCTAAAATGAGGGAGATCCTTACCGGCAGTAAAATGGTCCGCCATCGCCCCGATCATCTTTACAAAGAACTGGAAGAGGAAATTTTTAAAGATAAAGTACAGGAGTATTATTCCCTGCGCTGTGTTCCGCAGATCCTGGGCCCTGTTTACGATACCCTTGTACAGGCAGAAAAGCTGGTGGTACAGGAGCTGAACTCCGTAAGTGATAACCCCGTGGTGGATCATCACCTTGAAAACGTTTTCCATGGCGGAAATTTCCACGGCGATTATGTTTCCCTGGAAATGGATAAGATCAAGATAGCGATCACCAAATTATCGATGCTGGCAGAAAGACAACTGAATTACCTGCTGAATGAAAAGCTGAATCATAAGTTTCCTCCATTCATGAACCTGGGTAAACTTGGCTTCAATTTTGGAATGCAGGGGGTGCAATTCACGGCAACCTCCACCGTAGCGGAAAACCAGACGTTGTCGTTCCCGATGTATGTGCACAGTATCCCCAATAACAACGACAACCAGGATATTGTGAGCATGGGCACTAACGCCGCTACCATGACCAGCAAAGTAATAGAAAATACTTTCCAGGTATTGGCCATACAGGTAATGACGATGTTGCAGGCGGTGGATTATCTGAATTGCCAGGACCGTTTGGCAGGGTTCTCCCACAAAGTATACCAGGAAGTGAGAGCAATTTTCCCTAAATTTATTGAGGACAGCCCGCGTTATAAAGATCTTCAGCAAATTAAAGCTTACCTGGTAAAAAACACGCCAATCCAGTTCTGATCAAACAATAGTGGTTAGCCATCATTCGTAATTCGTAATTTGTAATTCATGAAATGTGCATTAGTAACAGGAGGGTCAAGAGGGATAGGAAGGGCAGTATGTATCAGGATGGCCGAAGCAGGTTATCATGTGCTGATCAACTATAAGGGAAATGAGGCTGCGGCGCTGGAAACGCTGGAAGCGGTGCAGGCCAAAGGCAGTACGGGTGAGCTGATACCTTTTAACGTAGGCGACGCCGCCGAAGTGCAGCAGGTATTGGGCAGCTGGGTGGAGAATAATAAAGATAAACAGATTGAAGTGCTGGTGAACAATGCCGGCATCAGGGAAGATTCCCTGATGTTCTGGATGAACGAGGCGCAATGGAGCAATGTACTCAATATCAGTTTGAATGGATTTTTTAACGTCACCAAACAGGTGCTGAACAGCATGTTGCTAAAGCGTTACGGGCGTATCATCAACATGGTATCGCTGTCTGGTATAAAAGGGTTACCCGGTCAAACCAATTACTCTGCTGCCAAAGCAGGGGTTATCGGGGCTACAAAGGCGCTGGCACAGGAAGTAGCAAAAAGGGGGGTAACGGTAAATGCCGTTGCACCTGGTTTCATTAAAACAGATATGACAGCCGAACTCAATGAAAAAGAGCTCGCAGCACAGGTTCCGATGAACCGGTTTGGCACTGCCGAAGAAGTGGCAGATGCTGTTGCCTTCCTGGCATCCAGGTCGGCAGGTTATATTACCGGCGAAATTTTGAACATCAATGGGGGGCTTCATACTTAATAACGTCAATATACCGGGCTAAAGGCTAACCGCTAAAAGCTAAGAGCTATGAACAGAGTAGTGATCACTGGGATGGGAATCTATTCCTGCATCGGAAAGGATATGCAGGAAGTGAGGGATTCATTGTATCAGGGTAAATCCGGCATTGTGCTGGACCCTGAAAGAAAAGCATTTGGTTACCGTTCCGGGCTAACCGGGTATATAGAAAGGCCCGAGCTCAAAGGGCTGCTGGATCGCCGTGCAAGGCTGATGATGCCCGAGCAGGCGGAATTTGCCTACATGGCCACCCGCGAGGCACTTGCCCAGGCGGGAATAACGCCTGAATATATCGATTCTACCCCCATAGGGCTTTTATATGGCAACGACAGTTCTGCGAAACCGGTGGTGGAAGCCAACGATATTATGCGGGCAAAAAAAGATACCATGCTGGTAGGTTCGGGGTCTGTGTTCCAGACCATGAACTCCACGGTGAATATGAACCTGGCCACCATCTTTAAGCTCCGGGGTGTGAACTTCACTGTAAGCGCAGCCTGCGCCAGTGGTTCGCATGCCATCGGGCTTGGGTATATGTTTATCAGGAACGGGATGCAGGACGCAGTGATCTGTGGCGGCGCCCAGGAAGTAAATGTATACGGGATGGGTAACTTTGATGCCATTGCCGCATTTTCTGTAAGGGAAGATGATCCTACCCGCGCTTCCAGGCCTTTTGACCGTGACCGCGACGGGCTGGTGCCCAGTGGCGGCGCTGCCACTGTGATCCTGGAAAGCCTGGAATCTGCACAACGCAGGGGCGCTACCATTTTAGGGGAAGTGCTGGGATATGGCTTTTCGTCGAACGGTGCACATATATCCAATCCAACTGTAGACGGACCTGTAAGATCCCTGCAGATAGCCCTGCAGGATGCGGGATTACAGCCGGGTGATATAGAATATATCAACGCCCACGCTACCTCCACCGCCGCCGGTGATGCCAGCGAGGCCAAAGCCATTCACGAAGTGTTTGGCGCCTCCCGGCCTTATGTAAGCTCCACTAAATCAATGACCGGCCATGAATGCTGGATGGCCGGCGCCAGTGAAATTGTATATTCCATGCTCATGATGCAGCATGGCTTTATAGCCCCGAATATCAACCTGGATAACCCCGATGAGGATGCCGCCAGGTTAAATATTGTAACCAATACAATTAATAAAAATTTTAATATATTTTTGTCAAACTCTTTTGGCTTTGGAGGAACAAATTCCTCCCTGATTGTAAGGGGGTGGAATGGAAAATAAATATGCTTAACTTTGGCGCTCGGAATAGGAATAGCTGACTAACAGACTGAATAAACACAAATTATTAACCGACCTATATCTGATTTCACACTTTATGGACATTAGAGAGATAATAACTGTTACGAATAAGTTTCTGGTAGAGGAGTTTGAAGCAAACCCCGCGGCCATCACGCCTGAAGCAAACATGAAATCCACGCTGGATCTGGATAGCCTGGATTATATCGACATGGTGGTAGTAATAGAGGATAACTTCGGATTTAAAGTAAAACCGGAGGAATTCCAGGCTATTGTTACCTTCCAGGATTTCTACAATTATGTAGCCACTCGTGTACAACAAAAAGAACTGGTATAATGCCTTCCTGGCAAGGAAAGTCTAAAGGAAATAAGTTCGGATATAGTTGTTTTGTTTTCCTGTTGAAGCATGGAGGGGTAGCACCGGCGTATCTGCTGCTGAAGTTTGTGGCCTTCTATTTTTTTGCGTTTTCCTGGAGTTCCTCAAAACCTGTCTATCATTATTTCCGCACCAAAATCGGCTACAGCCGGGCGCGCGCCTTGCTCAGTTTATACCGGAATTATCATGTGTTTGGCCAAACCCTCATCGATAAGGTGGTGGTAATGGCTGATATGTCCAATAAATTCACTTTTGAATTTGAAGGGGAACATTATCTGCGTGAAATGATTGCCGGTGGCAAAGGCGGCATCCTGCTAAGCGCACATGTGGGTAACTGGGAAGTAGCCGGTCATTTGTTCAAACGCCTGCAAACCCGTATCAATATCGTGATGTTCGACGGAGAGCACCAACGTGTAAAGGACTACCTTTCCGGTGTTACGGGCGACCGGAACATGAATGTTATCGTGATCAAAGACGACCTTTCGCACATTTATGCCATCAATGAAGCATTGAACAATAAGGAACTGGTATGCATGCATGCCGACAGGTTCCTGCCAGGCAATAAAACAATAACGGCGCCTTTTTTAGGACAGGATGCCCGTTTCCCGGTAGGGCCTTTCCTGCTGGCTGCCACTTTCCGGGTACCGGTTTCCGTGGTATTCGCCTTCAAGGAATCAGCTACCCATTATCATTTTTTTGCCACTGAGCCCCGTTTGTATCACGGCCGGCGTAACCAGGGAGTAGAAACCGCCCTGCAGGATTTTGTGCAGCATGTGGAAGAAAAAGTATACCGTTACCCGGTGCAATGGTTCAATTATTACGATTTTTGGGAATAATGCGTGTTTTTACTGTTAATAATTTCGTATAATTCTATTTATTTCGTGTTACATTTTTAATAATAACTTGTGCAGATGTTTATTCATACAGACGATATTACCGCGTACATCCCAC